>NZ_NCJX01000013.1:0-68635 GCF_002282635.1 Acidiphilium sp. 34-64-41
GCGGGCGGCGCCGAGGCGCCAACCTATGCCCAGCTTTATTCGGGAGCATGGGTCCACCCCACATGTAGTGGGTGTCTGACTTAACCGGATAGGCACGCAGTCATGGTCCGGCATTGCGTCATCCGCGGTCATCGACCGTCCTTCCTTTCTGCGTGCGATACTCGATCAGACCAATCTGTGCTCGACCAGGTTGCGACGCGAATCGCGCGACGCACGCTAAGAATCGCTATTCACTGTCTACAGATGCGATGTCAACAAAAAGCGGCAGATTTACAGATCATTCGCATGATTTTTTTGTAAGCGTGGCGCAAACGACAATCGAGATCCAATGCCCCGAACGCGCTACACCAGCGCGCCGATGCACGATCAATTTGGAAATGGCATTGCCAGCCCTAAGCTTTTTGAAATCTTAACATTTGTAGGGCACAGTTTCCCATCGCGTTTCAGGCATGCGCCGTATGCAGTCACCTTCGCACTTGCAACGCAACCCGATCGGGCGGAACATGGCAGGCGAGCTCATCGTTTTTCGTGAAAGAATCCAGCCCGTGTCCGACCCGATGCCCAATGAATGGCGACCCCAACGCGCGGCGACACCACCGGTCGTCGCCATGCCGGGCTGGGCCACCGCACTCAGGCGCGGCCTCGCCATGCGTTGCCCCGCCTGCGGCGAAGCCTCGGCCTTCGCCGGCTACCTCACCGTGCAACCCGTCTGCCCGCATTGCGACGCACCCCTGGGCCGCGTGCCATGCGATGATGCGCCGCCCTACATCACCCTGCTGATCGCGCTGCATTTCATCATCATCACCATGGTCCTCGCCGATTACGATGGCGGCATGAGCTGGATCACCTCGATGCTGATTTTCGTCCCGCTCACCATCGTGCTGCTGCTTGCCATGTTGCGCCCGATCAAAGGTGCGCTGCTCGCCATCATGCTGAAAATCAACATGCTGCGCCCCCTGCCACCGTCAGTGAAACCGGCCGCAATCGCCCATGGCTGAACCCAGCGCCGGCCGGCTGATCCGCGTCGTCCTCGCTGACGATCCGTCCGGCAGCCTCACCCCGATGCAGGAGGCCGATCGCAACCAGGCGATCGCCGATCTCGCCGCCGATAACAATTTCGCCCTCACCACCCACCCCGAGCGCCAGACCATCCTGCATCTCTCGGTGCAGGATGGCCGCCTCGTGTTCGACATCCGCACCGAAACCGACGAGACATTGCAAACCCTCGTGCTCGCACCGGGACCGTTCCGCTCGATGATCCGCGACTACCAGATGCTGCTCGACAGCTACGCCGCCGCCGTCGCCGAAGGCCGCGAAGCCCGCATCCAGGCGATCGACATGGGCCGCCGCGGCCTGCACAACGAAGGTGCCGAACTCGTCATGGCCCGGCTCGACGGCAAAGTCCTGCTCGATTTCGATACCGCGCGCCGCATCTTCACCCTGGTCTGCGCGCTGCACCGGCGGATGTAGAAAATCCACATTCGTGGTATGCAGGCGCGCAACCTCCAGCGCGGATCTTCAATATGAAAATCGACGGCACCGCCTTTCGCTCCCTCTGGCTCGACGAGACCGACCATTGGTCGCTCCGCATCATCGACCAGACCAAACTGCCCTGGGCGCTCGAAATGCCGCGCCTTGCCACACTCGATGAAGTCGCCCACGCCATCAGCGCCATGCTGGTGCGCGGCGCCCCGCTGATCGGCGCCACCGCCGCCTACGGCGTGGCCATCGCAATGCGCGCCGATCCGTCCGACCACGCCTTGCAACACGCCATCACCACCCTCGCCGCAACCCGCCCCACCGCGATCAATCTGCGCTGGGCGCTCCAGCGCATGCAGGGCGTGTTGCAGGATCACCCGAAGCCCGAACGCGCCGAAACCGCCTATGCCGAAGCCGCCGCCATCTGCGATGAAGACGTCGCCACCAACCGCGCCATCGGCAAACATGGCCTGGCGCTGATCAAATCCCGCGCCACCGCAGGCAAGCGCGTCAACATCCTCACCCATTGCAACGCCGGCTGGATCGCCACGGTCGATTGGGGCACGGCACTCGCGCCGATCTACATGGCGCACGATGCCGGCATCGATGTTCACGTCTATGTCGATGAAACCCGCCCCCGCAACCAGGGCGCCTCGCTCACCGCCTGGGAACTCGGCAAGCACGGTGTCAAACACACCGTCATCGTCGATAACGCCGGCGGCCACCTGATGCAGCGCGGCGAGATCGACATGGTCATCGTCGGTACCGATCGCGTCACCAACGCGGGCGACGTCTGCAACAAGATCGGCACCTATCTCAAAGCCCTCGCGGCGCGCGACAACGGCATCCCCTTCTACGTCGCCCTGCCGTCCTCCACGATCGATTGGACCATCGCCGATGGCCTGACCGACATCCCGATCGAGGAACGCGCCGCCACCGAAGTTACCACCATGACCGGCCGCGCCCTCGATGGCAGCATCGCCACCATCCGCATCGTCCCGAAAGACAGCCCCGCCGCCAACCCCGCGTTCGACGTCACGCCCGCACGGCTGGTCTCCGGCCTGATCACCGAACGCGGTATCTGCACCGCCGATGCGGCTTCACTTGCGGCGATGTTTCCGGAGTATCGGACGCAGGAGGCAGCGTAAGCAGTTCTTTTTTGAAAAAAAGAACCAAAAAACTTTTGTTCGTTGGCGCTGTGCTGTCGGCGCTGTCCGGGTGCGCGGTGCAGCCGGATGCGCATGCGCCGGCGTTTGCTAACAAGCGATACGAGATGTTTTCGCGCGCCGCCGCCATCGCTATCGCGTTGGGTCAGTGGCGTTACTGGGGCAGTCCTGTGGTCGATACCCCACCATCGGCCTACCACCCGGCCGATGCGCAGGCGATGCAGGAACGCGACCCGGGGGATTGGCAGCAGGTCGGCCTCTACTGGTGGCTCGGCATGAACGCCGGCCATTTCTACGACCGCTGGACCGGCAAACACGACGCCACCGGCAAAAAATTCTCCCCCGCCATCAACGGGCGCTTCGCCTGGTCCGCCGCCTTCATCTCCTACATCATGCGCATCGCCGGCGCCGGGCCGGATTTTCCTTACTCACCTAACCACGCCAAATACATCGACTACGCCTGGAACGCTGCCCGCGGCACGATTGCGAACCCGCTGCTGCTGGCGGAAAACCCCACCACCTACGCCCCGGTCCCCGGCGATCTGATCTGCGCCGGCCGCGACCGCGCCAGCACCATCACCTACGCTGCCCTGCCCAGCCACGGCTTCTTCCCCGCCCATTGCGCCATCGTCGTCAACCAGACCCCAGGCATGCTGTCGGTGATCGGCGGCAATGTCGATGACAAAGTCGCGCTCACCCACGTCCCCACCACCACCCGCAACACGCTGCAACACCGCGATGGCACCATCGTCGACCCGCGCTACGACTGGTTTGTGGCGCTGAAGGTGCTTTACCAGCGGTGACACCGGCGTTGAGTATGGCTTTCAGCGCACCTTCATGTAAAAAACCGACCGCCCAGGAAGTCTGCGACAGGAAACGGATTTCGGTGAAAACACTTTGCATATTTGTCGTTATCGCCCCTCTCCTGATCCCTGCCGCATCCGGGAAGGTCGCAAGCCCGCCCCACCGACTCGTGCAGGCGCAGAACCAGTTTGCCCTCGCTCTCTTCCAAAGCCTTCGCCAGCAGGCGGGCAATCTGTTCGTCTCGCCCTACAGCATCTCAACCTCGATCGGCATGGTATTCGCGGGCGCGAAGGGCCAAGCCGCAGCCCAAATCGCCAAACTGCTCCATCTTGACCTGCTCGGCACGATTGGATCACCGAACGCTCTGAAGGCGCGTTATCTGAACGCGGTCCTGCGCGAGACGCACGATCTTTCACACCCAGCCGCCGGCTTCAATCTGCAAGCAGCCAATGCCCTCTGGGGTTCGGCAAATTTCCACTTCAACCGAGCGTTCATTTCGACAATCAAGACCGATTTCGCCGGCAGCCTCAAGCCGATCGATTTTACCAACCCGGCGATTGCGGCGAACCGTATCGACCAATGGGTTGCGCAGCGCACCAATAATAAAATCGAAGGCCTGATCCAGCCGGGCGACATCCGTCCCAAAACGCCGCTGATCCTGACAAATGCGATCTACTTCAAGGCGCGATGGGAGCAACCGTTCGACTATGAGGCAACATACCAAAAGCCCCCGTTCCGCGTCTCGCCGACCAAGCACGTCACCGTCGATATGATGAACCAGATCGAGACATTTCCACTGGCCATCCGTCATGGCGTCAAAATTCTCTCGTTGCCCTACAAAGGCGGCGCGTCGATGATCATCATTCTGCCCGACGATCCGTACGGCCTGCGGGCAGTGCAGGCCCGTTTGACCACCGCGCGCTTGAATGATTGGCTGAACCACAGCGTGAATACGCGGGTCTTTCTCACCTTGCCGAAATTCAAGACATCAAGCACCACGTTCCTCCAATCGCCCCTCGCGTCGATGGGCATGACCCGGGTATTCAACCCGTCTCAGGCCGACCTCGCCGGCATTGCCCCCCAAACCAGGCCCCGCCTCTATATCGGTGACATGATCCACAAGGCGTTCATCAAAATCGACGAAACCGGCACCGAGGCAGCCGCCGCGACAGCCACGGTTTCTGTCGGTGAGGCCGGTATTTCAGATGGACCGCCGCCGCCGAACCCGATCCCTTTTGTCGCAGATCATCCGTTCATCTATTTGATTCGCGACAACAACAGCGGTCTGATCCTGTTCATGGGCCGCCTCGCGAACCCTGCATTGAATTGAATGCAGCCACCCGTGTTTAACCCGAGGTTCAACGACGACTCCGTCCAAAACGTTTAGGAATGTGAAATTCAATGACTGGCACGCAAACCGCCGTTGCCCCGCGGAAGCCTTTTCGGCCATGGTTCGGCTATCTGTGCGCCATGGCGGTTGCCTCTCTCGTCTATATTGCGTGCACGACCGTGTATTATCGCCTCAACGAAACGACCGATAAAACCAGCGTGTTCTATCACTCACTCGGCGATACGATTGCCTTCGCGTTTATCCAATGGCTTGCGGGCGGCTTCCTGTCCGCGATGATCGTCCTGATCATTCCCTGGATTATCGCTGTCAAAATATGTCGTCGGTTACGCGTGGAAGGCCTGTTGCCTTATGCGATGATCGCATTGCTGTTGTCGTTTCCACTGAACCTGTTGTTTTCAATAACGCCGTTCGAAGTCATCGGTAGCTCTGCCTTACCGAGCGTCCGTCTGGCATTGCGTTATCAAGGTGTCAGTTATCTGATCGCCGGCTTGATATTCGGCGTAACCTATTGGATCCTCAGCGTCCGCACGACCCCGCGCCCCTAACCTCAAACAACCAAAAGTTTTTTGCTTCTTTTTTACAAAAAAGAAGTCTTCCTCACTGACCTTCCTCTCCCGGCGCGCGGGAAGTGCCATCCCCCCGCATTTAGCCTATAACCGTCCGATGCCCCGTCATCCCCAACCCACCGACGATCTGTTCGGCGCAGCCCCGCCCCAACCTGGCCGCGGCGGTCCCGCACCGATGGCCGAATCCCTCCGCCCGCACGATCTCTCGGCGGTGGTCGGGCAGGATCATCTGGTCGGCCCGCAGGGCAGCCTGACGCGCATGCTCGAACGCGGCTCGCTCGCCTCGCTCATCCTGTGGGGGCCGCCTGGCGTCGGCAAAACCACCATCGCGCGTCTTCTGGCCGATCGTGCGGGGCTGATTTTCGTGCAGATCTCGGCGGTGTTTTCCGGTGTCGCCGACCTCAAGCGGGTGTTCGAAGATGCCGCCCGCCGGCGCCGCACCGGCGACCGGACGCTGCTATTCGTCGATGAAATCCACCGGTTCAATCGTGCGCAGCAGGACGGGTTTCTGCCGGTGGTCGAAGACGGCACCATCACTTTGATCGGTGCGACCACCGAAAACCCGTCGTTCGAGCTCAATGGCGCGCTGCTCTCGCGCTGCCAGGTACTGGTGCTCAAGCGCCTCGATGATGATGCGCTCGAACTGCTGCTCGCCCGCGCCGAGGCGGCCGCCGGCACGGTTTTGCCGCTCACGCAAGCCGCCCGATCCAGCCTGCGCGCGATGGCCGATGGCGATGGCCGCGCCATCCTCAACATGGCCGAACAGGTGTTCGCCGCGCGCGCTACCATGCCGCTCGACGAGGCCGAACTCACCAACCTCGTCGCCCGCCGTGCTGCTTTGTACGATCGCGACCGCGAGGAGCATTACAATCTGATCTCCGCTCTGCATAAATCGATGCGCGGGTCGGACCCGGATGCGGCGCTGTACTGGCTTGCCCGGATGCTGGTGGGTGGGGAGGACGCGCGGTATATCGCGCGGCGGCTGACACGTTTTGCGGTGGAGGATATCGGGCTTGCCGATCCTGGTGCGCTGAGCCAGTCGATCGCGGCGTGGGAGGCGTATGAGCGGCTGGGGAGTCCGGAGGGCGATCTCGCGATTGCGCAGCTGGTGCTTTATCTGGCGACCGCGCCGAAATCGAATGCGGGCTATCGGGCGTTCGGGGCGGCGAAGCGCGCGGCGCAGGCCACCGGCAGTCTGCCGCCGCCCGCGCATATTTTGAACGCCCCGACCAAGTTGATGAAGGACCTCGGCTACGGCGCCGGTTACGCCTACGACCATGATACGCAGGATGCGTTTTCCGGCCAGAACTACTTCCCCGATGGCATTCCGCGCGAGCAGTTCTATCGCCCCGAGGGCCGCGGCCATGAGCATGAAATCAAGCGCCGGCTGGACCATTGGGCCAAGTTGCGCGATGAGCGCGCATGAGTGTTCAAACCATCACCGTCGAACCCGATCAGGCCGATATGCGGCTCGACCGGTTTCTCCGCCGCCATCACCCGCATCTGACCCAGGGTGCGATCCAGAAACTGTGCCGCACCGGGCAGATCAGGGTCGATGGCAAGCGGGTCGAGGCCTCGGTGCATGTCGCGGAGGGCCAGTCCGTGCGCATCCCGCCGCTGCCAGACCCTGCGGCCGCGCCCAAGCAGCGCCAGATCGTCGCGATGGACCAGTACGACACCAAGGAACTCCTCGCCCGCGTGCTCTACCGCGACGAAGACGTGCTGGTGGTCGATAAGCCCGCCGGCCTCGCGACCCAGGGCGGCAAGGGCATCGCGCGCCATCTCGATGGCATGCTCGATGCGCTGCGCTTCGGCGCGGAAGACCGCCCGCGGCTGGTGCATCGGCTGGATCGCGACACGTCGGGCGTGCTCATCCTCGCCCGCAACGCCTTCGCCGCCGGCAAGCTCGCCGCCGCCTTTCGCGGGCGCGACATGGAAAAAACCTATTGGGCTATCGTCGTCGGCCTGCCGGTGCCGCTGGAAGGCCAGATCGACCTGCCGCTCGCCCGCATCGGCGGCTCGCAGGGCGCGCGCACCAAGCCGGTCGGCCGCGATGCCGAAGGTGCGGTCAAAGCCGTCACCGAATACCGCACGATCGACAATGCCGGCCGCAAATTCTCCTGGCTTGAACTCCAGCCGCTCACCGGGCGCACCCACCAGCTGCGCGCCCATTGCGCCGCGATCAAAACGCCGATCCTCGGCGATGCCCCCTACGGCGAGGACCGCGCCTTTGCCGAAGGCTTCGCGCGCCAGCTCCATCTGCACGCCCGCCGCCTCGTGCTGCCGCATCCGCGCGGCGGCACGCTCAGCGTCGAGGCCGAATTGCCGCCGCATATGAAGGCCGCCTTCGCCAGCCTCGGCTTCACCGCCGACCCCGCCAAAGGGGCCAACAAGCACGGAAAATCCTGATTATCACGACATCGTGAGCACCTCGTTCCGGTTTCGGCGTGGTCCGCCCGGCATTTTTGCCCCATCTGGCAGGGGATGAATTGTGGAGCGTCGCGCAAGCGGCCCCTGCGGGGGGCGCATATCGGATCAGGTCTGGTCGGATCAATTCTGGGCACGGCGCTGCTGGCAGTCGCCGCCATCCCCCAGGCCCGCGCGGCCGACCCGCAGCCCTACCAGGTCACCTTCAAGCCCAGCGGCGACAAGACGCTGGACAGTCTGATCAAAGCCACCTCCAGCCTCGAAACCCTGCGCAAAAAACTGAAAATCGGCCCCTTCGCCCTGATCGGCCGGGCGAAATCCGATCAGGCGAAATTCATCACCGTGCTGGAAAGCGAAGGCTATGATTCCGGCGCCGCACATCTGACCATCGATGGCCACAGCCTGTCCGACCCCGCGCTGCCCCGCCTGCTGCGCCGCGCCCCGGCGACACCGCCGGCCGCCATCGTCGTCACCATCGACAAAGGCCCGCTCTATCACATCAGCAGCATCGCAACCCCCGGCCTGACCGATCCCGCCGCCACCGCCGCACTCGATCTCAAACCGGGCGATGCCGCCAAGGCCGCCCCGGTGATCGGTGCTGCGGCCAAGCTCGAAACCAAACTCCGCAACAGCGGCTACGCCTTCGCCAAGGTCGCCGAACCCATCGCCATCGCCGACACCAAGCGCCACACGCTGGCGATCAAATACCCCGTCACCATGGGCGAACGCGTCGCGATCGGCCAGATCACTTACACCGGCATGCAGCACATGAGCGGCAAGTTCATCGCCCGCCACGTCAAGCTGCGCCCCGGCCAGCCCTATAGCGAAACCATCCTCAACCAGGCGCGCGACAGCCTGCTCGGCCTCGGCGTATTCTCCTCGGTCGCCACCCACACGGCGACCGGCCCCAACCCGCCCGGTGAAGTTCCCGTCACCATTCTGGTCCATGAACAGAAGCTCCACGCCGTCTCGATCGGTGCGGCGTATTCGACTGATCTCGGCATCGATGCCGATCTGTCCTGGATGGACCGCGACCTGTTCGGCGAGGCGCAGAACCTCACCATCTCGCTCGGCGCCACCGGCCTCGGCGGCACCGGCTCGACCCAGAACGCCACCTACGGCAAGCACAACTACGTCATCAAACCCGGCTACGATGCCAAAGCGGTCTACCGTGTCCCCGATTTCATCAACCGCACCCAGTCGATCACGGCGACAATCGAGGCGCTGAAGGAATATCTCCCCGCCTACAGCCGCACCGCCGAGCTTGGCAGCGCCGAAGTCACCTGGAATTTCGCGAAATACTGGTCGTTCGACTACGGCGCCGGCTTCATCTTCGAAAAGGTCGATCAGGAAAACATCAGCCGCAGCTATCGCCTTGGCCAGATCCCGCTGACGCTGCGCTACGACACCGCCAATTCCCTGCTCAACCCGACCAAGGGCGTGAAAATCTCGCTCCACGTCACGCCCACCGTGGCGCTCGGCGCCGGTTCATCCGCCTTCACCATCGCCGAACTGACCGGCAATACCTACATCAATCTCGAAGCCCCCGGCCGCGGCGTGCTCGCGGTGCGCGGCCTGCTCGGGCGCATCTTCGGTGCCAGCCAGTTCCAGATCCCGCCCGACCAGCGCTTCTACGCCGGCGGCACCGGCACGGTGCGCGGCTTCACCTACCAGACCGTCGGCCCGCTGTTCTTCGATGGCATTCCCCAGGGCGGCACCGCGATCGATGCGGTGGAAACCGAATTCCGCCAGCGCATCGGCGCGCATTTCGGCATCGCCCCGTTCGTCGATGCCGGACAGGTCTCGGCCAACGGCACGCCGTTCACCGGCACGTTGCGGGTCGGCGTCGGGCTCGGCGCGCTGTATTACACCGGCATCGGCCCGATCCGAGTCGATGTCGGCGTGCCGGTCAACCGCCCGCCCGGCGGCGCCTCGGTTGCGGTCTATATCGGCCTGGGTCAGGCCTTCTGATGCGCCGCACGCTCAAAATCATCGGCGTCATCATCGCCATCCTGATCGCGCTGCCGATCGTCGCGGTCATCGCACTCGACATCACGCTGAACACCGGGGCAGGGCGCTCTTTCGCCGCAAACAAAATCGACAGCCTCACCGGCGGCGACGTGAAAATCGCAGGCCTGTCCGGCCATTTCCCGAAATACATCGCCGCCCGCCGCATCAGCATCGCCGATGCCAAAGGCACCTACCTCACGATCGATAACATTGTGCTCCGCTGGTCGCCCTTCGCCCTGCTGCACCGTGCCGTCGACGTGCAAGATCTGACCGCGCAGAGCATCGATTTCGCCCGCCTGCCGGTGGCCGCCACGACCAAGCCGAAATCGAAATCCTCCGGCGGCATCCCGATCAAATCCGCGATCATCGACCACCTCGCGATCGAGCGTCTCGCCATCGGCAAACCGGTGATCGGCCACGCCATCGCACTCCGCCTCGGCGGCCACGCGGTCGCGACCTCGCTCACCCATATCCAACTGGCCCTCGCCGCAACATCGCTGGACCAGCCTGGACACTACAACATCGACGCCACGGTCGATCCGCAGACCGTCGCCGCCAAAATCGCCCTGCACGAACCCCAAGGCGGGCTGATCGAATCACTCTCCGGCATCGCCGCCAATAAATCCCTCGCCGGCCCGCTCGATGTCACCCTCGGCCTGAACGGCCCGCGCCATACCGCAGCACTCGACCTCACCGCTGACCTCGGTGCCCTCCATGCCAACGCGACCGGCACCGTCGATCTCTCGCGCACCGCGCCGGGTGGCGATGTCACCCTCACCATCCCCGAAATCGCGCCCTACGCCGCACTCGGCCATCGCCAACTCAATGGCCGCAACGTCCTGCACCTGATCGCGAAAAAATCCGGTACGGCAACCAATATCCATCTGAACGATGCCGTCGAAATCACCAACGGTGCCAAACCCATCCCCACGCTGGTCGGCAAACGCGCCACCATCGCCGGCGACCTCACGCTCGATCAGGGCACCACCACCATCCACCGCCTCACCATCGATGCCGCCGCCATCACCGCCAAACTCGCCGGCATGATCGATGCGAAAACCATCGCCCTGCACGGCACGCTAACCCAGCCCGACATCGCCTTGATCGACCCGCAACTCGCAGGCCACGTCAGCGAACATCTCAAACTCAACGGCCCGCGCACCGATTTCGCACTCAACACCAAAATCGCCGGCGTCATCACCACCAAGGCGATCAAATCAGGCCCGTTCAACCTCGCCATCGCGATGACCAACCTGCCTAAAGCCCCCAAAGGCAGCGTCACCGGCACCGGCTCGCTCGATAACGCCCCCCTCGCCATCGATGCCGATTTCGCCCGCAGCGCCGCCGGCGATATCGATGTCGCGCTCCACCAACTATCCTGGAAATCCCTTACCGGCCACGGCACCATCACCCGCGCCGCCGGTGCCAGGCTGCCGGACGGCAATCTCCACCTCGCCATCACCAAACTCGCCGATTTCGGCCAACTCCTGAACATCGCGCTCGCCGGCTCGATCGATGCCGATTTTGCCCACGCCCAGGGCCAGCCCGCCACCATCAAACTCACCGCCGCCAACATCGCCGAGGGACGCTCGATCGGCGTCACCAAAGCGATCATCGCCGCCAGCCTCGATCACATCGAAACCACCCCCGCGATCGATGCCAGCGCGACCATCACCGGCCTGCGCGCCCCCTCGGTCGCCGGCGGGCTCGATCTCACGGCCAAAGGTACCGAAGCGGCGCTCGACGTCAAAGCCAAAGGCGCATTCAGCAACCTCGCCGGCAAGCCCGCCAACCTCGCCCTCTCCGGCGTGCTCGATGGCAAGGATCGCATCGTCCACCTCGCAACCCTCACCGCCGCCGCCCGCGGCGTCACCGCCCGGCTGCTCGGCCCCGCCACCATCATCGCGAAACCCGGCCTCGCTATTCAGCACCTCGCCCTCGGCCTCGGCGGTCTCGGCGGCAACGCCCGCATCACCGCCAACGGCAGCATCAAACCCACGCTCGATCTCACCGCCACCATCCAGAACCTGCCCGCCGCGCTCGCCCGCGCGGCCGACCCCAAACTCGCTGCCCACGGCATGATCGATGCCAACGCCCACATCACCGGCAGCTTCACCGCCCCCACCGGCACCGTCAAACTCACCGGCCGCAATCTCGGCGTCGCCACCGGCCCCGGCGCCGGCCTGCCCTCCGCCAACCTCACCGCCAACGAAACCCTGCTCGGCCACGCCATGCGCGGCACCATCGCGGCCACGCTCGGCGCCGCACGCCTCGACCTCGCCGGCACCGCGCCGCTCTCGATGACCGGCCCGATGGCGCTCACCGCCAGCCTCACCAATGTCTCGGCAACCCTGGTCCACGCGGTCGATCCGAAACTCGATGCGCGCGGCATCATCAACGCCCACGCCAAACTCGCCGGCACCCCCCGCGCGCCGCGCGGCACGATCGACATCACCGCCCGCGGCATGCGCCTGCTCAACGGCACCACGGCATCGCTCCCCGCCGCCGACCTCATCGCCCATGAAACCCTCAGCGGCACCGCCGCGCGCGGCACCGCCGCGCGCGGCACCGCCCATCTCACCCTCGGCCGCAGCGCCAACCTCGATATCAACGGCACGGTCCCGCTGACCCGCACCGGCGCCATCGCCCTCGCCGTCACCGGCCGCACCGATCTGCGCCTGGTCGACCCGATCACCGAAGCCCAGGGCACCCGTGTCACCGGCATCATCACGCCCGATCTGCACATCGGCGGCACCGCCGCCGCTCCGCAGGCCAGCGGCCGCATCACCCTCACCGGCGCCAGCGTCGAAAACGTCACCTCCGGCCTCGATCTCACCAAAATCGACGCCCTGGTCACCGCCGCCGGCCAGACCATCACGCTCGATCATCTGTCCGCCCAGGCCGGCAAAGGCACCATCACCGGCCAGGGCACCATCGGCCTGCAAGCCCCGATGCCGGTGAACATCCGCATCGCCTTCAACAACGCGAGCCCGATCGCCAGCGATATCATCACCGAATCCCTCGGCGGCGCCGTCTCGATCTCGGGTGCGGTCAAAACCGCCCTGAACCTCGGCGGCACCATCGATATCAACAGCGCCAACATCCAAATCCCCAAAGGCCTGCCGCCCTCGGTCACCACGCTCAACATCATCCGCCCCGGCGTCAAACCGCCACCGCCGCCCGCACCCGCGCCGCCCATCGGCCTCGCGCTCAACATCGTCGCGAAAAACCAGGTGTTCATCCGCGGCGACGGCATCTTCGCCAATCTCGGCGGCGCCCTGCACCTCGCCGGCACCGCCGCCCACCCGATCCCCTCGGGCGGCTTTCACCTCATCCGCGGCTCCTTCAACCTCGGCGGCAAAAATCTCAAATTCACCAAAGGCACCATCGATTTCAACGGCGGCGGCTTCATGCCCCAGCTCGACCTCGAAGCCAGCAATACCGCAGCCGATGGCACCACCTCAACCCTCGCGGTCACCGGCACCCCGACCAACCCGAAAATCGGCCTCTCCAGCAGCCCCACCCTGCCGTCCGACGAAGTGCTGGCCCATCTGCTCTACGGCACCGGCACCCAGAGCCTGTCCGCGTTCCAGGCCGTCTCGCTCGCCGCCTCGCTCGCCCAACTCGCCGGCATCGGCGGCGGCGGCGGCGGCGGCCCGCTCGGCGGCGTCCGCAAAGCGCTCGGCCTCGATGAGCTCTCCCTCGGCGGCGGCGCCAACGGCAGCGCAGCCCCCACCATCAACGCCGGCCGCTACGTCGCCCCAGGCGTCTACGTCGGCGCCCAACAATCAGCGAGCGGGCAGGGGTCTACCGCCAAAGTCGAAATCAACCTCTACAAAGGCCTGAAACTCGACACCAAAGTCGGCACCGGCGGCGGCGCCGCCAGCGACAACGGCGAAAGCATCGGGCTCAAGTACCAGTTCAATTACTGAGTTGGTTCACTGCCGCCGTTGCGCTTTGGCAGGCCGCCAGGCCGATATCTCGTTTCAACGCGGTGCCGTTACGTCGGCTTTGCGGTCAACGTGCTGAGCGCGTTGTTCGCCGCCTCGAACCCGGCGGCAATCAATTTTTGGCGCAGGACCAACGAAATGCCGGTGTCGAAAATCGGCACACCGACCCCTTCGACATAAGCGAGCGCGGTGCCCTCTTTCGGCAAGCTATCCACCACATGTGCGGAATTGGCCAGAAATAGCGTCTCGATATCGCGCATCAATAGCCCGATCAGGCTGGGCGAGCCGACCAGCGGTGTCGGTCTGCCCCCGACAACCACACCGAGGCGGAGTGCCTGATTAAGCTGATCGACGGGGATATCGTCGAACAACCCACCGTCCTGCAACCATGATCCACCGAGGCGGACAGGCGGAAACACCAAGGGAAACGCTGCCGAAGCCATCACCGCCTGCCATAAGGGGATGTCGGGCGTCGTGCCGCTCCGCCAAATCTCGCTCCGCTCCGTGGTGAGGTTGGAGGCGACAATGGTGCAGGGAAACCGCGTCTGCCCCAGTGTCACCTCCCCCAAAGTCTGGCGCAACCACGCCTCGAACGGAGCCGGACTGACCAGTCCTTTGGTCAGCAGTAGCCTGATGCCCGCTGTCAGGTAAAAACGCAGCGGCAGCAGTGCCCGGAAATCAGCAGCGAGATATAACCGCTCCAGCATATCCGGCGTCATGCCAACGGCGTAACTGGCAGCGATGATCGCACCGCCGCTGGTGCCGGCGATTTCCGCCACAGAAAATCCTGCCTGCTCCACGGCACGCAATGCCCCGATATGTGCCCCCAACAACAAGCCCGAACCCGATAGGGCAATCCCGATATCGCGTTTTGTCATGCATCGTATTTACCATAGGGCCAGAGGGGGTAGGCAATCGTAAATACCGGCGGTGGTATCAGCTTAGCAGTTGACCGCCATCGACCACGATGTTTTGCCCCGTGATCCAGCGTGCGGCCGGTGATGCCAGGAACAGGGCGACGTCCGCGATCTCTTCGGCGGTTCCCAGCCGTCCGAACGGGATGGAGGCGAGGGTCGTTTCGTATAATTTCGGATTATCCTGCTTGCGCTTATCCCAGACGCCGCCGGGGAATTCGATGGCGCCGGGGGAAATTGCGTTGACCCTGATGTTCTGGCGCGCCAGTTTTGCCGCTTGCGAGGCGGTATAATTGATCACCGCCGCTTTGGCCGCCGCGTAGGGGCCACTGCGGGTCGACGCGCGCATCCCCGAGATCGACGCGATATTGATGATCGACCCGCCCTCATCAGCCTGCAAGAATGCAACCGCCGCCTGGCTCGCCCGCACGATCGCCATGATATCGACGCGGAGCGAGGCATCCCACCCGGTCTCGTCATCGGTCATCCCAAAGCCCGACGCGTTATTCACCAGCACGTCCATCCCACCCAGCGCCCCGGCCGCCTCGGGAATGAACGCGGCAATCTGCGCCGCATCCGCCAGATCGCACGGGGCCGCGAACACAGCACCGCCCAGCGCGCCGATCGCCTTGCGCGCCGTCTCCAGCCCTTCGGCGCCGCGCGCGCAAATCGCGACAGCCGCGCCCTCGGCGGCAAATCCCTTGGCGATCGCAAGCCCGATCCCCCGGCTGCCGCCCATCACCACCACGCGCCGATCCTTGAACCGCATGCTCATCTCTCCCAAAAAAACCGGGGCTCAAGGCCCCGGCTGTTGTCAAATCAAGCCGCTTTCTGCGCCAGCGGATAATCCGTATACCCCTCGGCGCCGCCCTGATAGAAGCTCGCCATGCTGAGCGGCGGATTGAGCGGCAGATCCGCCGCAAACCGCGCCACCAGATCGGGATTGGCGATATACGCCTTGCCGAACGCCACCGCATCGACCTCGCCGGCCGCAATCGCCGCCTCGGCGCTCTCCTTGGTGAAGCCTTCGTTGCCGATATAAACGCCACCGAACGCCGCCTTCAACTGCGGCCCGATCCAATCCGCCGCCTTGTGCTCGCGCGCCGCAATGAACGCGAGGCCGCGCTTGCCCAATTCGCGCGCCACATAGCTGAACGTCGTCAATTTATCGGAATCACCCATCGCATGCGCATCGCCGCGCGGCGCCAGATGCATCCCGACCCGATCCGCACCCCACACGCCGATCACCGCGTCCGTCACTTCCAGCATCAACCGCGCGCGGTTTTCCAGCGAGCCGCCGTAGCGATCCGTGCGCTGATTGGTGCTGTCCTGCAGGAACTGATCGAGCAGATACCCGTTCGCCCCGTGGATCTCGACCCCGTCGAACCCGGCCAGCTTCGCATGCGCCGCCGCCGCCCGATACGCCTCGATCACGCCGGCAATTTCCGCCGTCTCCAGCGCGCGCGGCGTCACATAGGGCTTTTCCGGCCGCACCAGGCTCACATGCCCCGCCGCCGCGATCGCGCTTGGCGCCACCGGCAATTCACCGTTCAGGAACATCGGATCGGAAATCCGCCCGACGTGCCACAACTGTGCCAGGATCAACCCGCCCTTGCGATGCACCGCCTCGGTCACCAGCCGCCAACCCGCGACCTGCGCGTCCGACCACAGCCCCGGCGTCGCCGCATAACCCACGCCCATCGGCGTCACCGATGTCGCCTCGGAGAGAATCATCCCCGCATCGGCGCGCTGCGCGTAATATTCCGCCATCAGCGCGTTCGGAATCCGCACCTCGCCGGCCCGCGCGCGCGTCAGCGGCGCCATGATGATGCGGTTGCGGAGCGTGAACGCCCCGGCCTTCAAAGGTTCAAATAATTTCGACATGATCAGCCTTTCAGGATGATTTTTCTGGTTCAGGAGCACATTCCGGCCGGTCGAGCGAAGCGCGCAACAGCGCCAGCAACCGCTCGATCGCCAGATCATCACGTTTGTAGAACACATAGGGCCCAACCCGCCGGCCATTGATCAGCCCCGCCGCCTGCAACGCAGCCAGATGGGCCGAAATGCTGGATTGCGATAACGGGCAGGATTGCTCGATCTGCCCGGCGCAAACCCCCAGGCTCAAAGGCTGCGCCTGCTCGGCGAAATACCGTTCAGGCTCACGCAGCTTGGCCAGAATCGCGCGCCGCACCGGATGAGCCAGGGCTTTGATCCCCTCATCCAACCCCTGCGTCGCGCCCGCAATGTCCACAATCGTCATGGACCGATATATAGATCGGACCTACCCGATATGAAGATCGCGACGAACCGATTTGTGCAATGCAGCGATGCGCGGCCGCACCCGCCGCGTCACACCTTCGGCCGCAGCACGATCCGCACGCCGATATTGATCGCCAGCACCACCAGCATCACCAGCAGCGCCGCCGCAAACGCCAGCGCATGCGCCGATTTGTAAGGCTGGTCGATGAAGGTCCAGATCACATAGGTCAGATACCCGATCGGCTGATGGATGAATTTGCCATTCCAGACGTAATTCGACCATCCGGCAGTATAGATCAGCGGCGCCGTCTCCCCCACCGAAATCGCGAGCCCGAGCAACACGCCGGTGATCACCCCGGGCAACCCGGCCGACAGCACCACCCGGAACGCCACCGTCCGCTCCTGCGCGCCCAGCGCAAACGCCGCCTCGCGCATCGCAACCGGCACCCGTTGCAACGACAATTCGGTAATCCGCGCCAGATACGGCACGATCATGATGGCCAGCGTAATCGACCCCGCCAGCGCCGAAAACTGCCAGCCGAACCCGATCACCATGGTAATATAGGAAAAATAACCCAAAACGACCGAAGGCATCCCGGTCAGCGTGTCCGACAAAAACCGGATCACCGAACCCAGCCGGTTCTGCCCGTATTCCGACAAATACAGCCCGGCCCCGACGCCGATCGGCACGGCAAACACCAGCGAGCCGAGCGACAGCACCGCCGTCCCCACGATCGCCGCGAGCAACCCGCCCTTCACCCCGTTGCTCGATGTCGTGAACAGCGTGATCGAAAACGCCGAAGCGCCCTTGATCACAATGGTCAGCACCAGATCCAGCAGCGGCACCGCCACCAGTAGAAACGCGAACCCGCACAATCCCCAGCCGATCGCGCTGATGATCACCCGCCGCCGTTCCAGCGAGGAACGCTTCGGCGCGGCCGCTTCAAACGTTACGGACAAAGGTCGCTCCCCGCACGATCACCCGTGCCAATGCATTGACCGCCAGCGTGATCAGAAACAGCACCAGCGCAATCTCCGCCAGCGATTTCACCGCCATATTGGTCGGATCACCCAGCGCGCTGTCCAGCTGCGACAATATAAACGCCGCCATCGTGCTGATCGGCGTGAACAGCGTCTTCGGCAGATAATTCAGCGCCCCGCCCGAAACCATCAGCACCGCCATCGTCTCGCCCAGCGCGCGCCCCAGCCCGAGCACCACGCCCCCCACCAGCGTCACCCGCACGGTCGGCAGCATGGTCTTGATCACCACCTCGAACCGCGTCGCCCCCAGCGCCACCGCCGATTCCCGCAACTCGCGCGGCACCTGGCGCAGCGCGTCATACAACGTGGTCGCAATGATCGGCGTAATCATCAGCGCCAGCACAATCGCCGCCGCCAGCAGCCCGAAGCCGCTGCCCGTACTGTTATGGATGTTGAAAAACGGAATGAACCCGAGCACCGCGGTAATCCCCGGCCCGATGTAATGCGAAATCAGCGGCGCCAGCACATAAATACCCCACAGCCCGAACACCACGCTCGGCACCACCGCGACCAGCTCCACCAGCAGCGACAGCGCCGGCCGCAACCGCTCCGGCACCGCCTCGGCCAGAAAAATCGCGGTCCCCACCGCCACCGGCAACGCGAACAACAACGCCAGGAACGAGGAAAACAGCGTACCCACAATAAACGCCAGAATGCCGTAATTCGCCCCCAGCGGCACTGAATACCCGCGCGTCACCACCGGGTTCATATATAAATTGCCCAGGCTCCAATCGATCGTACCGATGAACCTGATCCCGTTGAACCCGATCGCCTGCCACGCATACTGCCCAAGAAACAGCACGATCACGAACAGCGCGATCGGAATCAGCAATGCAATCCCGGTCAGCCCCAGTTCAAACCGGCTGCGCTTGCGCTTAATCTGGACGGCGGACGCCGGTGGATCATCGGGCAGGGACATCGATCTTTAACTCCGAATACACCATGACAGGATAAGCTGAACGCAAAGTTAAGCGAAGCAAAGAGTCTTCTTTTTTGTGAACAAAAAAGAAGCAAAAAAAAACTTCATCAATTTGAGCCCGTGCCGCCGCAAACGCCCCAGCCCCAGATAAATAAAAGTTTTTTGCTACTTTTTTACAAAAAAGTAGTCTTCGTCTCCCGACCCTAAAAACAAAAAACGCCCCGCCCGAATCAACCGGGCAGGGCGTCCTGCATCAACGCAATCAGCTACCGATCTTGGCAATCTGCGCGGCCGAAAGCTTCTTCACCGCGGGCGGCAGCGCCTTGAACTCGACCTGCTTCAAATAGCTCTCGTTATTGCCTTCGTTGCTGGCCCAGGTCAGCAGATCCTTCACCGCCTTCGCGGACGCGGCATCCTTCTGCTTGGAATTCACGATCGCATATTCGTAGTTGATGATCGGGTAGCTCATCGCGCCGGGCGCGAACACCAGGCTGATCCGCTCATCCGCCGGCGTCTTGCCGACCAGCTGATCCGCCGCGGCGCTGATCGTCTTGGCGGTCGGCAGCACGAACTTGCCGGCCTTGTTCAGCAGCATCGCCTTGCCGAGATGCGCTTCGGCCACTTCCTTGTAGAACGACACGCCGATATAGGCGATCGCATACGGGTTCTGCTTCAGCGCCTCGACCATGCCGGGGTTGCCGTTCGCACCCAGCCCGCCCTGCACCGCCGGCCACGACACCGTGGTGCCGTAGCCCACCGTGCTCGCCCAGGACGGCGTCGAGAAATCAAGATACTGGCTGAAAATGAAGGTGTCGCCCGAACCATCGGTACGGTGCACCGGAATGATCTGATGATCCGGCAGCTTCAGGCCGGGGTTCAGCTTCTCGATCGCCGGATCGTTCCACTTGGTGATCTTGCCGGTATAAATCCCCGCCAGCACCGGGCCGGAGAACTTGATGTGCTTGTTGTTCAGACCCGGCAGATTGTAGTTGATCGCCTGGGCCGAAATTGCCAGCGGAATGTTC
Source organism: Acidiphilium sp. 34-64-41 (assembly GCF_002282635.1). Classification (NCBI taxonomy): domain Bacteria; kingdom Pseudomonadati; phylum Pseudomonadota; class Alphaproteobacteria; order Acetobacterales; family Acidocellaceae; genus Acidiphilium; species Acidiphilium sp. 34-64-41. The sequence continues at coordinate 19,912 of NZ_NCJX01000013.1, forward strand.
AGAATGTCCGGGTTCTGCTTGATCTGCTGGTCCGACATATAGGCGTCCGAGGCGCCGACCTGCACGACACCGGAAATCGCCTGCGCGATACCCGCACCCGAACCGGTGCTCTGCGTGGTCACCTTCACGCCCGGATGGGCCTTCTCGAAATGCGGCACCCAGATGTTGAACAGCGGATACAGCAGCGACGAACCGGTCTCGACCAGTGAAACACCAGCGGCCTGGGCAACGCCCATGCCGAGGCCGGCGACCAGTGCAGCGGCCGCGGCGGCGCGCAGCAATGTAGAGCGGCGCAGTTTGGAATCAGATCGCACGATGGATCTCCCTTTCGGTTGCGAACAGCACATTGAAAACCTACGGGGCGTTCATCTCGGTAACCCCTGCCGCGCCGTCTAAGCGATCAATCATGACAAGGCGACGGGGTTTCGATGAAGCTTTCATGACATCGTTGCCGCCATCACGATCTTGTTAGCCAATCATGGCTGCGCCTCGCGATGCGCGCGCATCGCCACCGCAATCCGCCCCTCCAGCATTTCCACCGGCGTTTCCAGCGCACTGTAGCGAATCGCCCGCCGCGTCACCTTGCCGTCGGCATCGCTCAGGTGCAGCGTGAACACCGATCGGCTGACAAACGCCCCCGCAATCTCGCCCCACTCATACGCCTCGCGCATCCCCGGCTGCGCCACCAGCGTCACCCCGCCCGGCGCAATGATCGCGCGCGCCCGCACCGCCGGATCAGCCCGCCGCCGCCGCCACGACCCCACCGATGCAATCACGGCCACCACCCCCGCCACCGGCATCAGCAGGCTCGCGATCGTCAGAAACACGCTCGGCACCGCATCGCGCACGAACACCACCGGCCCGACCACCCCGAGTGCCAGAATCATGAACGCCACGATCAACGGCGGCGACGTCGGCGCCGGCCCCGCGCGCAGCGCGAGCGCCTCCTCCGCCATAAACGCAGGCAGCGCCGAACCCTCCGTCATCCCATCATCGATCATTGCGCAACCCTGCCAACAACCTACCCGATTGTCGATCACGCCACCCCAAGCGTACCCTCCCGCCATGGAAGCCGCACCCGACCGCCTGACCCACGCCGCCCTGTTCGAAGGGTTCTTCATCGCCGGCCTGTCCGGTTTCGGCGGCGTGCTGCCCTTCGCGCGGCGCATCATGGTCGATCGCCGCCACTGGCTGACCGATGCCGAATTCGCCGATCTGTTCAGCCTCTGCCAGTTCCTGCCCGGCCCCAACATCGTCAACCTCTCCGCCGCGTTCGGCGCCCGCCACCGTGGCATCACCGGCGCGCTCGCCGCCATGGCCGGCCTGCTCGCCGCCCCCATCACCATCGTCATCACCCTCGGCCTGCTGTTCGAACGCTTCGGCAAAAATCCCCTGGTGCATCACGGCATCGAAGGCCTCACCGCCGCCGCTTCAGGCCTCATCCTCGCCACCGCGCTGAAAATCGCCGGCCCCGCGCTGCGCATCCCCACCGGCCTCGCCATGGTGGTGCTCGCCTTCGTCCTGTTCGCCATCCTCCACCTCGCATTGCCGCTCGTCATCGCGATCGCGCTGCCGATCTCGCTGCTGCTCGCCGCCCGGCGGGTCAAATGATCAGGCGGGTCAAATGATCCTATTGACCCTCGCCCTGCTGTTCGCCGAACTCTCGATCCTCGCGATCGGCGGCGTCGCTAGCACGCTGCCCGCCATGGCCCGCGCCGTGGTCGCCCATCACTGGCTCACACCCGCCCAATTCGCCGCCCTGTTCGGCGTCGCCCAGTCCAGCCCCGGCCCCAACATGCTGATCTCGACCCTGATCGGCCTGCACGTCGCGGGCCTGCCCGGGGCCGCCGTCGCCACCCTCGGCATGATCGGCCCGTCCAGCACCCTCACCGTGCTGGTCTCAGGCGCGTGGCACCGCTTCCGCGAAGCCCGCTGGCGCCGCATCGTCCAGGCCGCCATCACCCCCATCACCGGCGGCATGGTCCTCGCCGCCGCCACCTTCCTGATCCGCGCCGCCGACCACAACTGGCGCCTCGCCCTCATCTCCGGCGCGGTTACCATCCTCACCCTGCGCAGCAAGATCCACCCGCTGGCGTTCCTCGCGATCGGCGCCGGTCTGGGGCTGGTGGGGTTTGGTTAAGGGAGGGAAAAGACTTCTTTTTTGCAAAAAAGAAGCAAAAAACTCTTTGACTCCGGGGCATGGGCGGTTTTCACGAATTGCGCGCAAATTCCAGAAATCTTCCGCCTGCCTTGGTCACAAAAATCGTCAAAACTAACCAAGCGTTATTTTCTCCTTGCCCACCCCCCGCCTGTCGTGGTCATCTGCCCGCGTGAACACCAACGGCCCCGCCCCGCAAGACCTCGCCGCCGACCGCTTCGCCGCGTTCATGGTCTACCTGTGCGACACGCTGATCGCCGAGTCGTTCGAATCCCGCCTGCCCAGCGCGCTGCGCCACCTGCTCTGGTCGCGCCTCACCACACTCGCCGCCCGCTTCGCCCGGCTCTTCGCCGCACCACCGCGCCCGCATCGCCCGCCGCCGCCGCCAACCCCATCCCGCAACCCAAGCCCGCCGCGCCCAAAATCCGCGCCCGCCGCCCCGGTCGACTACATCCTGCCGCGCGGCTTCTTCTGGCTGCGCCACATCCTGCCGGTCCGGTTTCACCGCATCATTTGCGCTCAGGCCGAATTGATCCACCTGCTCGATGATCCGGCCATGATCCAGCTCATCTTCGAAAACCCAGCCCTCGGCCGTGCCCTGCGCCCGCTCTGCCATATGCTCGGCGTCAGCCGCCCACCCCATCTCGCCCCGCCGCCGCGCGCCGTGTCACCCATGCCCCGCCGCAAACGCCCGAAACAAAACCGCAGGATGCCGCCCGGCGCCATCCCGGACCGCATCACCCCACCCGGCCCCGGCAGCCGCTTCTGGCCACCCTGGTACAAACCACTCGAAAATCCCATGTGACGCCAAACCGCCCCGGCACGCCCAAATTGTTACGATATAGCAACTAAACAACCAGCCGCGCCATCACCATCTCAAGCGCCCAAGCCACCGTCGCCGCCCGCACCGCCGCCCGATCGCCGGCAAACACCCGCCGCTCCGCCACCACCCCATCCCGCCCGGCCACCGCGCACCACACGGTCCCGACCGGCTTGCCCGCCGACCCACCATCCGGTCCCGCAATCCCGGTCACCGCCACCGCGACATCCGCCCCCGATCGCGCCCGCGCCCCCGCCGCCATCGCCCGCGCCACCGCCTCGCTCACCGCGCCCTCGGCGGCCAGCACCGCCGCATCCACCCCCAACAGCGCGACCTTCGCCTCATTGGCATAGGTCACGAACCCGAACCCGAACATCGCCGAAGACCCCGCCACATCGGTCAACGCCGCCGCGATCATCCCGCCGGTGCAGCTCTCCGCGCTCGCCACGCGCAGCCCCAGCGCCTTCGCCCGCGCCACCACCGCCGCCGCGCTCACAGCCCGCTCCCCGGCCAGACCAGCCGCAACCCCAGCAAAATCACCGCCACGAACGCCCCCGCAATCCAGTCATCCGCCATGATCCCCCATTCATCCGCCCGCGCATCCGCCAGCGAAATCGGCCAGGGCTTGCGAATATCGAACAGCCGGAACAACAAAAACGCCAGCAGCACACCCGATCCGGTCAGAAACGGCAGCCCCAGCAGCGCGATCATCTGCCCCGCCACCTCATCGATCACGATCCACCCCGGATCGACCGCCGCCTTGCCGGTGCGCGGTATCGCCACCAGCCCGATCACGCTCGCCACCACCACCCCCGCCGCCAGCACCGCATGACCATGATCGAGCAGCACGCACCCGATCACCCCGCCCAGCACCGAGCCGAACGTCCCCGGCGCCCAGCGCGCATACCCCACCCCGCACCCCGAAGCCGCCAGCACCGCGATCTTCATGAGTGCGGCAACCACCGCGCAACCGGATTGCGCGCCGCCTTGCCCGCCAACGCCCGATACACCACGATCCCCTCGGTCACCCGCTGCACATAATTGCGCGTCTCGGCGAACGGGATCAGCTCGATCCAGGTGATCATGTTCACCCCGCCCGAACCCACCGGCAGGCGCGGATCACCGTTCTCCGCCAGCCAGGTCTCCACATTGCGCGGCCCCGCGTTATACGCCGCGATCGCCAGCGGCAGGCAGTTGCCGAACCGGTTCATCAGCGTCGCAAAATACGCCGATCCCAGCCCGATATTCGCCGCCGGATCGCCCATCAACCCCGCCGCCGGCAACCCAAGCCCCGATCGCGCCGCAATCATCCGCGCCGTCCCCGGCATCAGCTGCATCAACCCCTCCGCACCGGACCCGCTCATCGCCCCCGGATCGAAACTGCTCTCCTGGCGGATCAGCGACAAAATCACGCTCGGCCCCACCCCGCCGGACAGCGGATCGGCCGGCACCAGCCCCGCCGGAATCGGCCAGCCCAGCCCGACCAGCATGTCCCCCGCCACACCGGCAATCCGCGCGATCATCACCGCACTCGGCAGTTGCCCCAGCCCTTCCGCGAGCCGGGCATCAAGGTAGCGATCATCCAGCGCCGGTGCGACCTCCGCCATCCGATACAAAAACGCCCGCGCCCGCCGCGGCGCGCCCATCTCGGTCAAAATCACCGCCGCCTGCGGCAATTCCCGCTCGGCGAACCCCGCCTCCTCGGCAACCGTAATCCGCGGCGTCGCAATCGCGCGGATCCGCCCGGCCAGCAGCGCCGGACTCTGCCCCAGCTGCAACGACGCCAGCTGACCATAATACGTATCGGGATACGCGCTCGCATCGCTCAAATCCGCGCGCGCCGCCCCGCCGGTCTCGGTCTGCGCCAGCCAGTAGAACGCCCGCGCCCGCGTGATCACCGCCGTCGAATCATGGCTCAGCGCCAAAAACCACGGCCGCGCCAAAGTCGGATCGTTCAGGAACCGCAACGCGATGAAGCCCGCCAGAAAATCCCGGCTCGCCTTCTGCGCAGCACTTTCCGGCCGCGCCGCCGCAACGATCGCGTAGGCGTCCTTGGCATCATTGGTCTGCAACAAATCCCGCGCCAGCGCCTGGCGCTTGATCCAGAACAGCGCCCGCGCCAGCCCGCTCGCCCGCAGCTCCGCCGCAATCCCCCCCGATTGCCAAAGCGCCAGCTTGCTCGGCTGATCCGGCGCCGCCGCCAGTTGCGCCAGAAACAGCCCCGGCGTCGCCCGTTGCGCCGGCGTCAGCCCAGCGACCAACCCGGCGGCACCGGTCTGCCCCTGCGCCAGCGCCAGCCAGGCCTGCCCGGTCGCCTGATCGCCGGGCGAAAGCAGCGGCAGCATCGCCCGCGCGCCCGAAATATTGCCCGCCAGCGCAAACCGCTGAAACCGCGCCCAGTTGGTCTGCGGCGTCAGCATCGGCGCATATTGCGCGAGAAAAGTGCTGGCATCGACCGAATCGCTATACCCATCGATCCACGCCCGCCGCGCGAATTTCGCCGCCTTGCGCGGATCACTGACATCGAACGCCGCCGCACAGCGCGCATTCGCCGCGGCGGTCACCGGCAGGCGCTGCCCACATTCCTGGCGGACGATCGTGTCATCCGGGTCAGCCGCCAGCGCCTCGCTCCAGCGGCGCGCCAGCACCGCCTGTTCCGGCCAATCCGGATTGCGCGCCATGAACACCCCGATCTGCCCCTCGCTCGCCTCGTCGGGATCGAGCAGCCGGAAGTACGTCACCAGCTTGGCCACCAGCCGGTCCGGCTGCGCCGCCGCCAGACTCTGCGCCTGATCCCAGTTGTTCGACCGCACATCGTTCATGATCGTGACCAGCACCGGATCGGGCGCCGGCGGGGCGACAGTGGCGCCGGCGGCCGGCGCGCGGGCCGCCCCGAGGGTCATCAACAGCGCCAGCAGCATCGTCAGTCTCGTCATGCGGCACAGTTTAGCAGGACTGCCCGCGCGCTCCCATCCCTTGCCCAGCCCCCCGTACTGCGAATAAGTATCGCCCATGGCGGAGACGACAATGTTCCAAGGTTCACTGGTAGCGCTGATCACCCCGATGCAGGCCGACGGCAGCATCGATGAGGCGGCGCTCGAAAATTTCATCGAATGGCAAATCGCCGAGGGCACCCACGGCCTCGTGCCGGTCGGCACCACCGGCGAATCACCGACGCTGAGCCACGACGAGCATAAGCGCGTGGTCGAACTGACCATCCGCATCGCGGCGAAGCGCGTGCCCGTCATCGCCGGCGCCGGCTCCAACGCCACCGCCGAGGCGATCAACCTCGCCCAGCACGCCCAGTCGGTCGGCGCGGATGGCGTCCTGGTCGTCACACCCTATTACAATAAACCCACCCAGGACGGTCTGATCCTGCACTACACCGCCATCGCCGATTCAATCGACATTCCGGTGATCATCTACAACATCCCCTCGCGCTCGGTGATCGACATGAGCGTGGCAACCATGGCCAAGCTCGCCAAACACCGCAACATCGCCGGCGTGAAGGACGCAACCGCCAACCTCTCGCGCCCGCTGCACACCACCGCCACCTGCGGCCCCGATTTCTGCCAACTCTCCGGCGAAGATCACACCGCACTCGCCTTCCTCGCCGCCGGCGGCCACGGCTGCATCTCGGTCAGCGCCAACATCGCACCCCGCCTCTGCGCCGAACTGCACAACGCCTGGCAGCGCGGCGACGTCGCCGCCGCCATGGCGATCCAGGCGCGCCTGCTGCCCCTGCACGATGCCATGTTCGTCGAAACCAACCCCGCGCCGGCCAAATACGCCGCCTCCCTGCTCGGCTACGGCACCCCCGATTGCCGCCTGCCGCTCGCCCCGCTGAGTGAAGCCGCGCGCGCCCAGATGCACGCCGCCATGGTCTCCGTCGGATTGATCAACTGATGGCGGAGCCGAAAAAAAAATCGATGCTGATCTCCCACGGCATCGCAGCACAGAACCGCAAGGCGCGCTTCAACTACACCATCCTCAGCACGCTCGAAGCCGGCATCGTGCTACGCGGCGCGGAAGTGAAATCGCTCCGCATGGGCCGCGCCACTCTCACCGAGGCCTTCGCCGGCGAACGCGACGGCGAGATGTTCCTGTTCAACATGTACATCCCCGAATACCAGGGCGGCGTCCTCTCGCGCTTCGATACCAAAGGCCCGCGCAAACTCCTGCTCAAACGCAAGGAAATCAACACCCTGATCGGCGCCGTCGCCCGCGCCGGCTCGACCGTGGTCCCGCTCGATGTCCACTTCAACCCACGCGGCGTCGCCAAAGTCACGCTCGGCATCGCCGAAGGCCGCAAACAACACGACAAACGCGCGGCTGTCGCGAAACGGGATTGGGATCGGGATAAGGCGCGACTGCTGAGGAACAGGTAAAGCAAGGCGTTCTTTTTTGAAAAAAAGAACCAAAAAACTTTCTGACTCTGGGGCACGGGCGTTTTCAAAGGCACGGACCCAAATTAACAAAGTTTTTTTTGCTTCTTTTTTGTTCACAAAAAAGAAGTTTCTTACTTGCCTTACGCCTCGCCTGAGCGGCACGTTACGCAGCATCGAGCGGCAATCCGGCGTGAAATTACGAGGTTGACATGATCAGCTATTACCCCGCCATCATCGAACGCGGCAGCGACGGTTTCGGGGTCTTCTTCCCCGATCTCCCCGGCTGCACCAGCGCTGGCGACACGGTTCAAGATGCCGCGATCAACGCCGAAGCCGCCCTCCAGGCCTGGCTTGAACTCAGCGCCGAGCACGGCGATTCCATCGCGCCGCCCTCCGACCTCTCGACCTTGGTGCTCGACGACGACGTGGTCGAAGCCGCCCGCATCCTGGTCCGTGCCGAGACCAATTCGCGCTCGGTCCGCGTCAATATCACCTTGCCGGAAGACCTCCTCCACGCGATCGACCGCTACGCCGAACGCAACGGCTTCAGCCGCTCCGGCGTCCTCGCCCAAGCCGCACGAGAACGCCTGCGCGCCTGAATCGATGCTAAGCCCCGATCCGATTCCAAAAAGTTTTTTGCTTCTTTTTTGCAAAAAAGAAGGCCTCACTTAACCTTCCCTCGGAGCACCCCATGGACTGGCAACACAACGGCGTCCGCGTCATCCCCGGCGACCAACTCGACCCCAACACCCCGCAGACCCCGGGCATGAGCCGCGCCGCGGCGATCAACCACGCCCGCGTCGGTGCCCAGAAACTCTGGGCCGGCACCGTCACCATCGACCCCGATGCCAAGACCGGCGCGCATCATCATGGCGCGCTGGAAAGCGTGATCTTCGTGGTGAAGGGCAGGGCGCGGATGCGCTGGGGCGAGCGCCTCGAATTCACCGCCGAAGCCGGGCCGGGCGATTTCATCTTCATCCCGCCCTATGTGCCGCACCAGGAAATCAACGCCAGCACCGATGAACGGCTGGAATGCATGCTGGTCCGCTCCGACAACGAAGCGGTGGTGGTCAATCTCGATATCGACCCGGTCGAAACCCCCAGCGAAGTCGCCTGGATCGACCCGATCCACCAACACCAGCACTGAAAGGCGCCGCCATGACCGAGACCGACAAGGACAGCATCAGCCTGCTCGGCCAGATCAAAGACAAACTGATCGGCCGCAAACAGGATTGGTCGCGCGACGGCCGCGCCCTCACCGGCACCACCGCGCCGCACGCCCAGCGCCTGCCGCCCGGCCAGCGCCTGGTGAGCGACTGGCCGGTGCTCGATCTCGGCATCCAACCGGAAATCCCGCACGCCGCCTTCCGCCTCACCATCGACGGCGAAGTTACCAACCCGGTCACGCTGGACTGGAACGCCCTGATGGACCTGCCGCAGCACGAGAGCGTGTCGGACATGCACTGCGTCACCACCTGGTCGCGCTACGACAACCACTGGCGCGGCATCGCGGTCGCCACCATCCTCGACCTCGTCCAACCGCACAACACCGCCACCCACGTCCTGTTCGAATCGCACGACGACTACACGACCAACCTCACGCTCGAACAATTCGCCGCCGAGGATTGCTACCTGGTCCATACCTGGGAGGGCAAACCGATCACCCGTCAGCACGGTGGCCCGCTCCGCGTCCTGGTGCCGCGCTACTATCTCTGGAAATCGGCCAAATGGGTCCGCCGCATCACCTTCGCTGGCGCCGACCACCCGGGTTTCTGGGAAACCCGCGGCTACAACAACAACGCGGACCCCTGGCTCGAAGAACGCTATAGCTGAACCATGGTCCGATCGGTGATGCTGTTCGAAGCTTCCGGCCTCCGCGTCTCGATGCTCGACGATGCCACTGATCGCGAGGCAGTGACCGAACTATCCGCCGCCTGCGCCGATTACGCCCTGATGGTCACCGGCGCGCCACCGACGCCACAGGACGGCGAGCGGTTTTTCCAGGATTGCCCACCCGGCCGCAGCCTCGATACCATGCTGAAACTTGGCGTTCGGGGCGACTCGAATACGCTGCGATGCCTGATCGATGTCGTGCGTGACTATCCCGAACCGGGCATCTGGTACATCGGCCTGCTGATGGTCCACCCAACCGATCGCCGCACCGGGCTGGGACGATCATTGATCGAAGGGCTGGCACGCCACGCAGCGGGGCAGGGCGCTCAGCGATTGAGCCTCGGCGTGGTCGAGGCCAATAACGCCGCCCTCGCATTCTGGACCGCGCTGGGATTTACCGAATGCCGCCGCACACGAGGCCAGCGGATCGGCAGCCTAGACCATCTGGTCATCGAAATGGACCGCACTCTGGTGCCCGCTTCACGGATCGCGGCACTTCGGCTACCAGACCGCTGAGCGATGCCCCATTCAGGAGACCAACCTATGATCAAAGTCGGTGACAAGCTGCCGTCCATAAAACTGATGACCCCCGGCGCCGAAGGCCCGCAGGAGGTCGATACCGCCGATCTGTTCGCCGGCAAGACCGTGGTGATGTTCGCCGTGCCCGGCGCCTTCACCCCCACCTGCAGTGCCAAGCACCTGCCCGGCTTTACCGAGCATTACGATGCGCTGAAGGCCAAGGGTGTCGATTCCATCATCTGCCTCGCGGTGAACGACGTGTTCGTGATGGGCGCCTGGGCCGCCAGCCAGAAGGGCGCCGATCACATCACCTTCCTGGCTGATGGGTCCGGCATGTTCACCCGCGCGCTCGGCCTCGAGCTTGATCTGGTGGCACGCGGCCTCGGTGTGCGCAGCCAACGCTTCGCTTTGATCGCCAAGGACGGCGTGGTCACCCATCTCGCGGTCGAGCAGGCCGGCGGGTTCGAGGTCAGCCGCGCCGAGGCGATCCTGGAGGCGCTGCCCGCCTGACCATGACCGATGCGCCAGCTCCGGCGCTCTGCGTTGTCGTGCCGTGCTACAACGAAGCCCTGAACGTCGCCCCGATGGTCGCGGCCCTCGATGCCGCGCTCACCGGCATCGCCTGGGAAGTCGTGTTCGTCGATGACGACAGCCCGGACGGCACGGCCGATACGGTGCGCCGCATCGCGCGCACAGACCCACGGGTGCGCTGCCTGCGCCGGATCGGCCGGCGCGGCCTGTCCTCGGCGGTAATCGAGGGGGCCTTGTCGAGTTCGGCCGATTTCATCGCGGTGATCGACGGCGATCTCCAGCACGATGAAACCCGCCTGCCGGCGATGCTGCACAAAGTCGAAGACGGCGCGGATATCGCGATCGGCAGCCGCCACGTCGGCGATGGCGACGCCGCAGGCCTCGCCTCGCCGCTGCGCGAACGCCTGTCCGCCACCGGCATCAGCCTCGCCCAGATGCTCGCCCGCGCCCCGATCAACGACCCGATGAGCGGATTTTTCCTGCTCCGCCGCACCAGGTTCGAGGCGCTGGCGCATCGGCTGAACGGGCAGGGGTTCAAGATCCTGCTCGACCTGCTGCTGGCATCGCCGCAACCGCTGACCATCGTCGAGGTACCGTACCAGTTCCGCCCGCGCACCGCCGGCGAAAGCAAGCTCGACATTCTGGTGCTGGTCCAATTCGCCGGCCTGCTGATCGACAAATCGCTGGGCGGCGTCCTGCCGCTGCGCTTCCTCGCCTTCGCCCTGGTCGGCGCGTTCGGCATGCTGGTCAATCTGGTGGTCACCAGCGCAGCCCGCCATCTCGGCCTCGATTTCGGCACTGCTCAGACCATCGGCACCATCATCGCAATGGTCGCGAATTTCGAGCTGAACAACCGGCTGACCTATCGCACCATGCGGCTGCGCGCAGGCGGCTATTGGCGCGGCCTCGTCTTGTTCATGCTGGTGTGCGGCCTGGGCGCGATCGCCAATATCGGCATCGCGCGCGCGCTGTATCACGACAACACCGCCGGACTCGCCGCGAGTGCGGCGGGTGCGGCGATCGGCGTGGTCTGGAACTACGCGGTATCGGCCACGCTGGTCTGGCGCGCGCGGTGACCCCGCGCGCCTGGCTCATCCTGCTCGCGGCGCTGACCGCGCTGCGGCTGATCGTCGCCGCAATCGTCCCGCTCGCGCCGGACGAGGCCTATTACTGGCTCTGGTCGCGCCACCTCCAGCCCGGCTATTTCGACGATTCGCCGCTGATCGCCTGGTGGATTCGCATCGGAACGTCCGTGTTCGGCTCTTCCATGCTGGGGATTCGCCTGCTCTCGCCGATCAGTGCCGCCATCGGCTCGCTGCTGCTATGGCGCGCCGGCGAGGATCTGTTTCCCGCACGCAGCGCCGGGCTGATGGCGGCGGTGCTGCTGAACGCCACCCTGCTGCTCAACGCCGGCGCCATCGTCACCACGCCCGATACACCTTTGTTATTGTTCTGGACCGCGACACTCGCCGCCGTCGCGCGCTGGCACGCCACCGCCGACGACCGCTGGTGGCTCGCCGCCGGCCTCGCCGCCGGCCTCGCGCTCGATGCCAAATACACCGGCCTGCTCATCCTGGTCGCGATCGGCCTCTGGCTGCTGACCACCCCGGCCGGCCGCGCCGCGCTCGCCCGCCCGCTGCCCTGGCTCGGTCTCGCCCTGTCCTTCGTGGTGTTCGCCCCGGTCATCCTCTGGAACGCCGATCACGGCTGGGCCAGCTTCGCCAAGCAGGGCGGCCGCAGCGCGCATCTCGACCTCGCCGGCGCGCCCGGCCATCTGGCGGGGCTGATCGGCAGCCAGATCGGCCTGGTCACGCCCGGGGTGATCGTACTGATGACCATCGGTCTCTGGTCAGCACTGCGCCGGCGCAGCCCGGCCGGCGATCTGGTCGCCCTCACCGTACTGGTACCCGGCGCGGTGTTCGCCGAACATATCCTCTCGGGTGCGGTCCAACCCAACTGGCCGGCGATCATGATCCCCGGCGCCGCGCTGGCCGCCGCCGGCGCCGCGCCCGGCATCACCCGCCGCTTCCTCACCCCCGCCGCCGCCCTGGGGGCCGCGATGTCCGCTTTGGTCTACGCCCAGGCGATCGCCGCACCGCTGCCGCTCCCGGTCGCGCGCGATCCCACCGCGCTGCAACTCGCCGGCTGGCGCGGCCTCGCCACGGCGCTGGGTGCGCTGGCACGGGCTCATCACGTCGATACCATCGGCGCGGTCGATTACGGTCTGGTCGCCGAACTCGGCCATGATGCGTCACGCCACCTCGCGGTGGTCGGCATCGGCGCGCGTTGGCAGTATTTCGCGCGCCCCCGGCTGAAAGCGGGTCAGACCCTGCTGCTGATCGCGCCGGTTTATCTGCCCACCCCGGTCGCGCCGCGGTTTACCCGCATCGTTTTCCTCGGCACGATGGCGCGCCGGCGCGCAGGTGCGGCGATCCGATCCTACAACGTCTTCGAGGTGACATTCATGGGCCACGCCCAATCCGCCATCATGCGAGCGGCACGATGATCCCGACGCCCGACGATGTGCACCGCGCCGCGGCGCTGATCGTCCCGCATATCGTCCGCACCCCCACGCTGCGTTCGGCGGCACTCGATGAACGGACCGGCACGACCGCGTTCATCAAGGCCGAACCCCTGCAGCGCACCGGCAGCTTCAAGCTGCGCGGTGCCACCAACGCGCTGCACCGCCTGCCGGAAGCGGTGCGCCGGCACGGCGTGGTCACCTATTCCTCGGGCAATCACGGTCAGGCGATCGCCTGCGCCGCCGCGGCGCTCGGCATCGGTGCGACCATCGTGATGCCGGCCGATGCCCCGTCGATCAAGCGCGAAGCGACCGCCGCCTGGGGTGCAACGATCGTGCCGTTCGACCGGCGCACCGAGGACCGCGCCGCGATCGGCCAGGACATCGCGGCGCGCACCGGGGCCACGTTGATCCCGCCGTTCGAGCATCCGGACGTGATCGCCGGGCAGGGCACGCTCGCGCTCGAACTGGTGGCGGATGCGCGCGCGGCCGGCGCCGAGCTTGATTTCATCCTGGTCTGCACCGGCGGCGGCGGCCTCACCGCCGGCTGCGCACTGGCGCTGCAAAGCGTCTCGCCGATGACGCGCCTGATCGCGGTTGAACCCGAAGGCTGGGACGATACCGGCCGCTCGCTCGCCGCCGGCACCCTTATCACCAACGACGGCACCGGTTCACCGCTGTGCGACGCGCTGCTGGCCATGACACCGGGGGCGCTGACCTTCTCGATCAACCAGCGCCTGCTCGCCGGCGCGGTCGCGGTGACCGATGCAGCGGTACTGCGCGCGATCGGTTTTGCGGCACGGCACCTGAAACTGGTCGTCGAGCCGGGCGGCGCGGTGGCGCTTGCGGCCCTGCTCGGCGAAGCCCTGCCGCTCGCGGGCCTGACCGTCGGCGTCATCCTGTCCGGCGGCAATATCGACCCCGCCATCTTTGCCCGCGCATTAACCGACCCCGATTAGTCTTTCGTTAACCCCGCCCCGCGATACTGCCCCCGAAGGCGGTGCAACAACGATGGCTTCAAAGAAACCACGAGCGGGCAAGGCGGGTAATCAGGCGGTCAACGTCATTATCCGCAAGGAAGAGATTGTCGAGGGCGGCCATCACGGCGGCGCCTGGAAGGTCGCTTACGCCGATTTCGTGACCGCGATGATGGCATTCTTCCTGCTGATGTGGCTGATCAACGCAACCACGGAAGCCCAGCGTGTCGGCCTCGCCGATTATTTCAGCCAGGCCAATGTGCTCAATCGTGGCGCCTCCGGTGAGGGCAAGCCGTTCGGCGGCCGCACCCCGTTCGATCATGGCGCCCTCACGTCCGATCTCGGGGCCGTGCGCGTCACCGTCGGGCACAATCCGGTCTCGCCAACCGTGCCGCACGTGCCGCAAGGCCAACAAATCCGCCCGGTCAACGCGACCGGCCAACATCTCGCCAATGTCACGACGACCCAGCAAGGCGCCGCCAAACCCGGCACCGGTGCAGTGCCGAGCATGACACCCCCGCCCGCGGCACCGAGCGTGTCCGCCGTCGCCAACGGCGGCCTCGCCGCGGGCAATCTCGGCCATCGCCGCTTCGCCGCCGCATCCCAGGCGATGACGCAGGCGATCAAAGCCGATCCGGCGCTGCGGGTGCTCTCTCATCAGATCAGTATCCACGAAACGCCGCAGGGCCTCGAAATCCAGATCATGGACACCCACAAGCGGCCGATGTTCAAGCTCGGTTCATCGGAACCCAACGCCATGACCGGCGCGCTGATCCGCAAGATCACGCCGATCCTGGACAAGCTGGCGGACCCGATCAAGATTTCCGGCTATACCGATGCCACGCCCTATATCGGCACCGGCCAGAGCAACTGGGATCTGTCGGTCGAGCGCGCGAACGCGACGCGCCGGCTGATGGAGCAGGCCGGCCTGCCGAAACCGCTGATCAGTGCCGTGGTCGGCTATGCCGACCGCGATCTGCTGCTACCAAAAACGCCGCGCGCCGCAGGCAACCGGCGGGTCGCAATCCTCGTATTGCGTCCCGCGCCGGTGAATGGGGTCAAAACATATGGTGCGACCGCGCCATGACCCGATATTCGAAGATCTGTTTGAATAATTCGGTGAGTGATGCTGACTTTGGGAGGCGTGGCCTTTCTGCTCGTCTGCGTATTCGGGGTGTTTATCGCCACCGGCGGCGCAATCGGGCCGTTAATGAAATCAATGCCGCTGGAATTCGTCACGATCGGCGGTGCCGCGATCGGCACGTTCATCGCCGGCAACTCGATGCACGCCATCAAACACACGCTGGGCGATTTCAAAAAGGTGATGAAGGGCGGCTCCTTCAAAAAGACCGACTACACCGAATTGCTCTGCATGCTGTTCTATCTGGTCCGGCTCGCCTCGACCAAGGGGGCCATGGCGCTCGAAGCCCATATCGAACGGCCGGAAGAGAGCCCGGTATTTCAGCATTTTCCCCGCATCCTGAAAAACCACCACGCGACGGCCATCATGTGCGACTATCTGCGCATGGTCGGCATGAACGCCGATGATCCCCATCAGATCGAAGACGTCATGGCCCGCGAATTACGCAAGACCCTGAACGAGGAATTGCACGGTGCCCACACATTGCAGACCATGGCGGATGGTCTGCCCGCGCTCGGCATCGTCGCCGCCGTGCTCGGCGTCATCAAGACCATGGCCCATATCAGCCAGCCGCCCGCCATTCTCGGCGAAATGATCGGCGAGGCGCTGACCGGCACATTCCTCGGCGTTCTGCTGGCCTACGGCATCGTCAGCCCGCTCGCCGTGCGGATGCGCGGCGTGGTCGAGGAGGATTCGCGCTATTTCGAAGTGATCCGCGCCGTTCTGGTCGCGCATCTGCACGGCAACGCGCCGCAGGTCAGTGTCGAGATCGGGCGCAAAATGGTGCCCAACCTCCACATGCCGAGCTTCGCCGAACTCGAGGAATCGGTGCAGACCCTGAAAATCGGCGCCTGACGATGCGCCGCCTCAATTATCAGCGTCGAGGGCGCGCTGCATGATGATCACATCGAGCCAGCGGCCGAACTTGAACCCGACATCGCGCATCGTCCCGACGCGCTGAAACCCGAGGCTCGCATGCACCCCGATCGAGCCGGTATTCTCGGAATCACCGATCACCGCCAGCATCTGGCGAAACCCGCCGGCCCGCGCATCGCTCAACAGGCGCCCGACCAGCGCCTTGCCGACCCCCTGACCCCGCACGTTCTCGCGGACATACACACTATCCTCGGCGGTGAACCGATAGGCCGAGCGCGGGCGATACTGATCGAAATAAGCAAACCCGAGCAAGCCGGTCGCATCGGTCGCCACCAGCCACGAACGTCCGGCCGCCACGATCTGCCGATGGCGGGCGGCAATCTCCTCGAGGGGAGGGGGGATTTCCTCGAACGTGCCGGTACCCTCGAGCACATGATGGGCATAAATCGCCTGGCACTCGGGCAGGTCCTCGGCGGTCGCGGGGCGGATTTCCATGCGCAATCGACTCCAATTGAACGAGCCCCAGTGATGCCGCCGCCACCGCGGCACCGCAAGGGCCTCGCGGGGATCCGTCCCGCCCGCCGCCGCTAACGCCGTGGAACAACCGGACCATTCGGCTATGGAAGAGGGGACCACTTGTGTGCTATTATCGAGACCGGGTTGGAGATTTGATCTATTTCATTGAATTCGACCACCGTTTCTGGTCTGTTGCAGTGCGGCGTAAGCCGTGCGCATCTCAATCGCGTTCGCTACACATTGATCGTCACCCGGTCAGACCCTAACCGGGCCAATACAAGGGACAGCTCGCCCCATGAATGATATCGTCGACAGCGCCGGCGCCGCCTCCCCCGATCGCAGTAGCGAGGAGACCGAAGCGGAACACGTCCGCATCCTCGCGGTCAAGGCCGCCGCACGGTTCCACGGCGTCGATCTCGATACCGAGACGCTGACGCTCGATCCCAAGGACCCCGCGCCGTCCTCGCCGCATCTGGTCGAATGGCTGCGCGAATCCGGCCTGTGGGCGCGCTGATGGTCTCCAACGATCGCGACCGCTCAATCATCTTCGTGCGCGACCCGCGCGCGCCGCTCGGCTCGGCGCCGATCGCGGTCGATGAAATCCAGCTGCGCCAGGTCTGGGATGGCGCGGTGCTGCTGATCCGCGGCGAACGCGACGGCCAGGATGTCGAGCCGCCGTTCAATTTCTCTTTGCTGTGGCGCATGGTCCTGATCGAAAAGCGCATCCTGCGCGATGTCGCGATCAGTTCGATCACGCTGACCATTCTGCAGGTCCTGCCGATCCTGATGATCATGGTCGTGCTGAACACCGTGATCATCTACAAGAGCATCAACACCCTCATTCTCGTCACGCTGATCTTCATCGTCTGCATCCTCTGGGAAGCGCTGCTCACCTGGGGCCGGCGCATGATGCTGGTCATTCTGTCCACCAGGATCGACGCCAGGCTCAACCTGATGATCTTCGATCGGCTGATGACCCTGCCGATCGATTTCTTCGAAAAAAACCAGGCCGGCGATCTGTCCTACAAAGTCGGCCAGATCTACCGGGTGCGCGATTTCATCACCGGGCGGCTGCTTTCGACCTTCATCGACATGTTCATGGTCGCGTTGATCCTGCCGATCCTGTTCTATCTCGATGCCTTCCTGGCCTGGACCATCCTGATCGCGGCCGGCATCATCGCCGTCATCATCACCGCGTTCCTGCCCGCCATCGCGCATCTCACCGGCAAGATCATCGCGGCGGAAAGCCTTAAGGGCGCCGTCCTCGTCGAGAGCATCTACGGCATCCGCACTGTCAAGGCGCTCGCGCTGGAAAAAGTGCGCGCCGATGAATGGGATGCCCGCGTCGCCGAAACCAGCCGCCTCAACATGCAGATGGGCAAGCTCTCCAACTGGCCGGTCGTGCTGTCGCTGCCGTTCGAACGCTATGCCCAGGGCGGCGTCCTGCTGCTGGGGGGCTACATCGCGGTGACCTCGCAGAATCCGCTGGCGCTGGGCGGGTTGGTCGGGTTCATGCTGCTCGGCGGCCGCGTCGCCGGTCCGCTGGTCTCCTTCGCCCGGCTGATCCAGGATGCGCAGGAAGCCCGCGCCGCCATCGCCATCGTCGGTCACGTGTTGAACCGCCCGACCGAGCGCCGCGCGCTCAACACCGGCCTGCGCCCGCAGTTCCGCGGCTCCGTCGCGTTCGAAAACGTCACGTTCAGCTACGAGGGCACCAAGACTCCGGCGCTGAACAAGGTCAGTTTCGCGGTTCCGGAAGGCACCATGCTCGGCATCGTCGGGCGGTCCGGCTCGGGTAAATCGACCGTGACGCGCCTGCTCCAGGGCATCAACCGCGAATACACCGGCGCGGTCAAAATCGACAACACCGAGCTCCGCGAGATCAATCTGCGGCATCTGCGCAGAAGCTTCGGCGTGGTGCTGCAGGATAATTTCCTATTCCGCGGTTCGGTGCGCGACAATATCATCGCCGGCCGCCCCGGCCTCAGCTTCGAGGACGCGATCCGCGCGGCAAGGCTGGCCGGTGCCGAAGAGTTCATCGAACGTCTGCCGCAGGGCTATGAAACCTTCATCCAGGAAGGCTCGCCCAACCTGTCCGGCGGCCAGAAGCAGCGCCTCGCGATCGCCCGCGCCCTGATCGCCGACCCCCGCCTGCTGATCCTCGATGAGGCGACCAGCGCGCTCGATCCGGAAAGCGAGGCGCTGATCAACGCCAACCTGCTGCGGATCGCCAGCAACCGGACCATGGTGATCATTTCGCACCGCCTCGCCTCGCTGGTCGAATGCGACCAGATCCTGGTGATGGATTCGGGCCAGGTGGTCGACCTCGGCAAACATGGCGAGCTGGTCGAACGCTGCGCGATCTATCGTCATCTGTGGTTGCAGCAGAACCGCCATATGAACCCCGAAGGGGCGCGCAACGCGCCGACCCCGACACTCGCGCAGGGAGACTGAGCTTATGGCAAACCCCACCCCGCCGCGCCCATCCGGCGCGACCGGCTCCGGCCTCGCCCTGGCCAGCCCCGGGCAACTCGGCGACACGCCGATGGCCCTGCTCGAGTTCCAGTCGCCCACCGCCGCCGTCATCGCGATCCCGGTGCCCGCGATCTCGCGCTACACCGCCCTCATCGTCACGGCGATGGTGTTCGCCCTGCTCATCATCGCCTCGACCGTCCGGGTCAGCAAAGTGGTCACCGCCCAGGGCAAGCTGATCTCCTCCGCACCGACCATCATGCTCCAGCCGTTCGACACCTCGATCGTGCAGTCGATCGATGTCCGCGAAGGCCAGATCGTCCACAAAGGCGAATTGCTCGCCCGGCTGAACCCGACCTTCGCACGCGCCAACCTCACGGCGTTGCGCGCGCAGGTCGTCGCCCTCTCGGCCCAGCAGGCAAGGCTGGTCGCCGAAGCCACGGGTAAAACCTACGCGCCGGCCCACCCCAACCCTGCCCAGGCGCTGCAGGCCGCGATTTTCGCGAGCCGCAAGGCCGAGCGCACCTACACGGTCGAGAATTACGACCAGAAAATCGCCGAGCTCCACCTGATCGTGACCAAGAGCGTGCAGGAAGCCGGGTTCTTCAAAAAGCAGGTCGGCGTCGCGCAGGACGTCGAGAATATGCGCAACCAGCTGCAGAAAATGCAGGTCGGCAGCAAGCTCAACTCGCTGCTCGCCTTGAACGACCGCCTGACCGTGTCGAGCTCGCTATCGAGCGCGAGCGAGCGCGATCTGGCCGCCCAGCGCGCCGAACGCGACGCGTATGAGAAAAAATGGTCGGCCGCCGTCTCCGAAGATCTCGCCGAGACTACGAGCAAGCTGGTCACGGCGCAGCAGGATCTGTCCAAGGCGCAGTTGCAGAGCCAGCTGGTCGTGTTGCGCGCCCCGCGTGACGCCATCGTGCTCACGGTGGCGCATGTGTCGGTCGGCTCGGTGCTGCAATCGGGTGAGAAATTCATCTCGCTGGTCCCGGTCGATGCGCCGCTCACGGTCGAGGCCGATATCAGCGGCACCGAATCGGGCTATGTCCATATCGGCGATCCGGTCACGATCAATTTCGACACGTTCGATTTCCTGCGTTACGGCTCGGCCAAGGGCACGCTGAAATCGGTCAGCGCCGACAGTTTCAGCCCGGAACAAACCCCGGGCGAGGGCGGCTCGGCGCTGCCGAACCGGCCGCATTCGCTGTATTATCGCGCCGATATCTCGCTCGACGAGTTGATGCTGCACAACGTGCCGCCGGGCTTCCGCCTGGTGCCCGGCATGCCGCTGAACGCGAACATCAAGGTAGGACGCCGTACCATCATGTCGTATTTCATCACCAAGATCATGCCGGTCGCTTACGACAGTTTGCGTGAGCCCTGATCGGCGCGCGTAGCAGTCATGCTGAACGCGATCGATAAACTCGCCGCACTGTCACCAAGGCGCGCTTTCAAGCGGGCAGGGGAGCTGGCCGGCGAGCAACAATGGCAGCGTGCGGCGCGGCTCTACAGCATCGCCGCCGAAGCCGGTCTGGCCGAAGCGCAATTCGCCCTCGGCGAAGCCTACATGGCCGGGCGCGGCCTGTCGCAGAGCCCGCGCGAGGCCGCCCGCTGGTTCCAGCGCGCCGCGGAAGCCGGCCATGTCGACAGCCAGTGCCGGCTCGCCGGTATGTTTATCCATGGCCTGAAGGCACCGTCGGCCGGTCAGGCGGGCTCGCTGTTCGGCGATCATGCCCAACCCAGCGAAACCGCGAATGCGGCCAATTACCCCTCGGCGCTGATCTGGGCCCGCCGCGCGGCCAAGGCAGGCTCCGCCGATGGCGAGGCGCTGCTCGGCTATATCCTGTCGAACGGGCCGGACGATATCCGCGATCCGGCGGCGGCCGAACTCTATTATCGCCGCTCGGCGGCGCAAAACTGGCCGCAGGGCCATCTCGGCCTCGGCATGATCCTGATGCGCGGGGCCGATACCGCCGAAAAAACCGTCGCCGCGATGCGCGAGTTCGAGGAGGCGGTGAAGGCCGATCTGCCGACCGCGCATTATCTGCTCGGCGTCATCCACGAGCAGGCGGTCGGCGTCCTGCCCGATCCGGCGCGCGCTTTGACCCATTATCGCAAGGCCGCGATCCACGGCATCCGCAACGCCCAGGCCAAGCTCGGTGCCATGCTGCTGGCGGGCCACGGCTGCGCGCCGGACCCGATCGAGGGTGAATCCTGGCTGCGCCGCGCCGCCATCGCGGGCGATCCGGAAGCGGCCGCGCTGGTGGCCGATTTATATGCCCGCGGCGGCGCCCTGCCGCCCAATTATGCCGAAGCCGCGCTCTGGTTCCGCGTCGCCGCCGAAGCCGGGCACCGCGTCGCGGCGCGCGCCTTGGGCATGCTCTACCTCACCGGCGCCGGCGTCGCGCGCGACCCCGAGGAAGCCGCCCGCTGGCTCGCCCGCGCCGCCCAACAGGGCGACATCATCGCCGGCGCCGATCTCGGCAATCTGATGCTCCGCGGCGATATCCGGCAATCCTCGGTCGATGGCCTGCCGATCCATGAATGGTTCGAAAAAGCCGCCGAATCAGGCGATCTGATCGGCGCGTTCAACTACGGCGTCTGTTTGGCCGAGGGCGTCGGCGTCAAGCGTGACGACGCCCGCGCCGCCATCTGGCTCCGGCGCGCCGCCGAGGGCGTGGTCAACGCCCAATACTGGTACGGTCGTCTCCTGTTCGAGGGTCGCGGCATCCCGGCCGATCTGGTCGAGGCGCACCGCTGGATCGCCCGCGCCGCGGAAACCGGCATGGTCGAGGCGCTGGCTCTGCTCGCCGAAATGAAGCTGCACGGCCACGGCTGCACGCGCGACCACGCCAGCGCGCGCGACATGTTCCTCCGCGTCGCCGCCAATGGCCATGCCGGTGCGATGTTCGCGCTCGGCGCCCTCTACGGCGGCGGCCACGATATCCCGACCGACCGGATCGAGGCGCAGGCCTGGTTTGCCAAGGCGGCGGCGCTAAACCACCCGGTCGCGCAACTCATGCTCGGGCGCTACCTGCGCAAGGGATTGGCCGGCCCGCTCGACCCGGTGCAGGCGGCGCACTGGCTCAACCGCGCCCTCGCGCAGGGTATCGACGAGGCACGGATCGACCTCGCCGAACTCGCCTTACCGGACGCGCCACAGCCGCGCCAAGCCGCCGGGGATTGAGCACCGCCGACCCCGATGCCGTCCGGCAGCGTCGCCACGCCGAGGCTGCGGATGCCTGGGTGCGCGGCCGTAAGGCGCTTAATGCCGGCGATCTGGCAACTGCCTTGTTCTGGCTCGAACGGGTCGGCCGCATCGCGCCGCAGGACCCGCGCGCCGCCTTCGAACGCGCGCTGACCCTTGCCGCCATCCAGGACCCCGCGGCTGAGCCCGCGCTCCACGCCATCGCCACCGCGCATGATCTGGCTGGTGCCTGGCTCGCCCTGGCGCGGGTGCGCTGGCGCGCGCATGATCGTTCGGGTGCCGCGACCGCGCTGGCCACGCTGTTCCAGCGCCATGAACTACCTGACGATCCCGATCTCGCCGCCTTCGCCGCTGCCGTGGCCGAGGCCGCCGGTGCGCCCGGCTGGTGTGCGATCGCCGATGGCGCGCTGGCACTCCACGCCGCCACGCCGACCATCCGGGCCGATGGCGTGGAGTGCCCCGGCTTGCCGCGCAAGCTCGCCCATATCTCAACTTTGCAGATCGAGGCCGCCGGGATTCCGCTGCTCGGCAGCACGCTCAACCTCGCCACGCTGCGCCGCACCGGCGGCATCGCCCATGCCGAGCGCGGCGGCATCACCGGCTGGGTCACCCACCCGGCCGCGCCCGACCGCGCCCCGAAACTGGAATTGATCGACCGGCACGGCACGTCGCGCGCCATCCATCCGCGCCGCCGCCTGCCACCGGATGCGCCGGCGTGGTTCCTGCCGCGCCACGCGTTCCGCATCGGTGCCAAGGTGTTGCAGGGCCTGCAACCGCCGTTCCGGATCGTGACACCCGACGGCACGCTGCTGCACGGCACCCCGCTCGATCCGGCGATGCTGACCGATCTGGCGCCGTTCCGCGCGCGTAGCCGCCCCCGCACGAAGCCCGCCACCGCCGGTCTCTGCGCGGTGATGCCGGTCTATCGCAACGCCGCCGCCACGCTCGCCGCACTGCGATCGCTCTACGCGGCGCTCGGCCCGAAGCGTGTCGGCACCGTGCCGATCGTGGTGGTCGACGATGCGAGTCCTGAGCCCGATCTGGTCCGCATGATCGATGCCGAACACCAGGTCGGCCGCATCCATCTGCGCCGCCATCGCCACAATCGCGGCTTCCCCGGTGCGGCCAACGCCGGCATCAGCGCCGCGCGCCGCCTGCTGCCGGGCTGCGACATCCTGCTGCTGAACGCGGATATCCTGATCCCGCCCGGCGCACCGGCGCGCTTGCAGGCAGCGCTTTACGCCAGCGATGCCATCGCGAGCGCCACGCCGCTGTCGAACGAGGCGACCATCCTGAGCTACCCCGCGCCGCAGGGCGGCAATCCACCGCCCGACCTCGCGGCAACCATCAGGCTCGACCGTCTGGCCCGCCGCGCCAATCCGGCCGGCATCGTCGAGATCCCGACCGCGATCGGCTTCTGCATGGCGATCCGCCACGATGCGCTGGACGCCACCGGCCGGTTCGATCAGCGCCTGTTCGCGCAAGGCTATGGCGAGGAGAACGACTGGTGCCGCCGCGCGGCGGCACTTGGGTTCCGCCACGTCGGCGTCCCAGGCGTCTACGTCGCGCATCATGCGAACACGTCGTTCGGCGCCGCGGCATCCTCGCTCTGCGCGCGCAATCTCACGATCCTCGAACGCCGCCACCCCGGCTATCACGCGCTGATCGCCGCCCATCACGCCGATGATCCGCTGCAACCCGCGCGCTTTCGGCTCGATCGCGCGCGGTTTCAATCCGCCACCAGCGGCACCGGCGCGGTCGTGCTGGTCTCGCACGACCACGGCGGCGGCATCGCCCGGGTCATCGCGGCGCGGATGGCATCGCTGCGCGCCGCCGGCCTGCGCCCGATCCTGATCCAGCCCGATTTCAGCGATCCGGCCAGCCGCGCCAGCTTCATCGGCACCGCAAGGCTGACCGACGATGCGCCGCAGGACTACCCGAACCTATGCTACGCGATGCCCGACCGGTTTGCCGCCCTGGTCGCGCTGTTGCGCCGCGAAACGGTGCGCCATGTCGAGTTCCACCACACGCTCGGCCACCACCCGATCATCCGCGATCTGGCCACGGCGCTCGATGTGCCGGCCGAGCACATCATCCACGACTACGCCAGTTTCTGTAAGCGGGTGAACCTGATCGGCCCGGCCCGGCGCTATTGCGGCGAGCCGGATGTGGCGGGGTGCGATGCCTGCATCGCCGCCGCCGGCAGCGAACTGACCGACCCGATCAGCCCCGCCGCCCTGGTCACCCGCTCGCGCGCCGAGTTCCGCGCCGCGCGCCGGATCAGCGTGCCCTCAGCCGATGTCCAGGCGCGGCTGCAACGCCATTTCCCCGGCATCAAACCCACGATCACGCCCTGGGAAGACGATACCGCGCCGCTCGCCCTGCGCGCCCCGCCGACAGCCGGCGCGCGGCTGATTGCGGTGGTCGGCGGCATCGGTCCGGCCAAAGGGTTCGATGTGCTGCTCGATTGTGCGCGCGATGCCGCTTCGAACAACCTGCCGCTGCGCTTCGTGCTGATCGGCACCAGCGAGGATGATGCCGCGCTGATCGCAACCGGGCGCGTCCTGATCACCGGCGCCTACCAGGAAGGCGAGGCGGCCGGGCTGATCGCGCGGTCCGGCGCGCAGCTCGGTTTCCTGCCCTCGATCTGGCCCGAGACCTGGTGCTTCGCGCTGAGCGAGGCGTGGCGCGGCGGCTTATACGTCGTCGGGTTCGACCTCGGCGCCCCGGCGGCGCGCATCAAAGCCACAGGGCGCGGATTTCTGCTGCCGCTCGGCCTGCCGACCGCACGGATCAACCAGACCCTGCTTGCGTGGCGGCCAAATTTAGGCAATCTCAATAATCGTATACAACCTCTGATGAGTTCCGCCCCCGCTCCCACCCCCGCCGACGCCAACCAGCCATCTTAACGGAGACGCCTTGATGTCCAAAGCCGCCGCCAAGTCTGCACCCCAGGCTGGAACTGCCCCTGCGCCCGCACCGGAATTGCAGGCCGGCTCGATCCAGGAGCTGAAAGTCTCGGGTCACTTAATGACGCTGGACACTGGCTTGTTCTGCATCATCAACGAGGCGAATGCCGGCGCGGCGCTCGATCAGGGCCTGCCGGGCGTGCGGATTTCGCCGCCGCCGCTGGGCGTCAACGGTGTCGAGATCACCGGTTTCCGCGCGGATGGCTGGCTGACCGGCCAGGGCGATGCGGCGCTGGTGCGCGTCGCCAAGGGGCCGGCGCAGGTGCTCGTCACGGTCTATCAGGTCGCCGGCCGCGCCGATGCCGCGCCGCGTTTGCAGGTGATGCGCCTCGCCCAGGGCATGGCCGCCCCGGCCGCGCCCGCCGTGACCGAACCGGTCGCGATGGACGTGCTCGCCCATATCCAGACGCGCGGCGATGTGGGTGCGAAATTCGGCGACTGGCTGGGTGAAGCGGGCTCGGGCAACTGGATCGAAGGCATCGGGATCGTGGCACCCGCGGGCATCGCGCCGGAGGATTTGTCGTATCAGGCGGTCCTCGGTCGCGGCTGGCTGTCCCCCTGGGTCGCCGCCGGCGATTATTGCGGCAGCCGCGGCATGGCGCTGCCGCTGCTCGGGCTGCGGGTGCGGCTGGAGGGCAAGGCCGCCGAGGCGTTCGAATTGTCCTGCGAGGCGAGCTTCGTCGATGGGTCGAAGGCCGGGCCGGTCGCCAGCGATGAAACCTGCGAGGCGGACAGTCTGGCAGCGCTCGAAGCCGTTCGCCTGACCCTTGTGCCCCGCGCCAAAATCAAGGCGGTCGCGCGCGGCCGACGCTGAGCGGCGCGCCGTGAAATTCCTGTTCGTTCACCAGAACTTCCCCGGCCAGTACCTGCACATCGTCCGCGATCTGCTGGCCGAGGGTGGTCATGAAATCGTGTTCATGACCGAACCGAACCGTAACCACATGGCCGGGGTCCGCAAGGTCACCTACGCCCGCCCGCCGGCAACCCACGCGGCGGTGCACCCGAGTGCCCGCGAATTCGACGTCGCGATGCGCCGCGCCGAGGCTGGCTACGCCGGCGCCAAGCAGATCAAGGCGCTGGGATTCGTGCCAGACATCATCATCGGCCATCACGGCTGGGGCGAACTGCTCAATCTGGTCGATGTCTTTCCGGGCGTACCGATCCTCGGCTATTTCGAATTCTATTACCGGCTCGATGGCACGGATGTGAATTTCGACCCGGAATTCATCATGCCGGAAGCCCAGTTCGGCGCGGTGCGGGCGAAAAACGGCGTCAACCATCTGGCCATCGCGCTCGAACAATACGGCCAGACCCCCACCGCCTGGCAATGGCAGACCTACCCCGCCTGGGCGCGCGACCGCATCACGGTGCTGCGCGAGGGCGTCGATCTCGACATCTGCAAGCCCGATCCTGCGCTGCGCAAACAGAAACTCTCGATCGGCCCGCTGACCGTCGGGCCGAAACAGCGGCTGATCACCTACGTCGCGCGCAACCTCGAACCCTATCGCGGCTTTCACACCATGATGCGCGCGCTGCCCGCGATCCTGCAGGCGCGCAAGGACGTCGTGGTCTCGGTGGTCGGCGGCGATGAAGTCAGCTACGGCGCTGCGCCCACTAGCGGCACCTGGCGATCGGAACTGCTGGCCGAGGTCGGCGACCGGCTCGATCTGTCGCGCGTGCATTTCATGGGCCGCGTGACGTATGAAGATCACGTGAAACTTTTGCAGCGCTCGGACAGCCACATCTACTTCTCCTACCCGTTCGTCGCCTCCTGGAGCCTGCGCGAGGCGCTGGCGGTCGGCGCGCCGGTCATCGGGTCGGATACCGCAACCGTCACCGAATTCGTGCACGACGGCGCAACCGGGCTCGTGACCCCCTCGCTCGATCACGCGGCCCTCGCCGATACCACGCTGCGCATGCTCGAAGATCGCGCCCTGGCGGCGAAACTTTCGGCCGGCGCGCGCGACTACGCGACGGAAAACCTCGATATGAAGCGCTACCTGCGCGCATTCCGCGCCGAAATCGAACGCATCGTCGGCAAAAAAATGACGGCCGAAATCCACCCGCCGCGCCGCACCGCCAAGGACGTACCCAAAACCAAGACCGCCAAGGCCCCGAAACCCAAAGCAGTGCAGCCGCCGCCACCGCCGGCCCGTAAACGCCGGGTCGTCGCGGCGTGATGCCGACCAGCCAGGGAGAGACCACGACGCCCGCCGGGGTCACCATCGTCGATCATCCGCTCGTCGAACATAAACTCACCCTGCTGCGCAGCCTCGCCACCCCCACCGGCGATTTCCGCCGCCTCGCCCGCGAAATCAGCCTGCTGATGGGCTACGAAGTGCTGCGCGACCTGCCGCTCCAACCGGTCGATATCCAGACCCCGATGGAGCCGATGATCGCGCGCCAGGTCTCGGGCAAGAAACTCTGCTTCATCTCGATCCTGCGCGCCGGCGACGGTATTCTGGGCGGCATGATCGACCTGGTGCCCTCGGCCCGCATCGGCCACATCGGCCTCTACCGCGACCCGGTCAGCCACGAGCCGATCGAATACTACTTCAAAGTCCCCGAAGACATGGCCGAACGTCTCACCATCGTGGTCGACCCGATGCTCGCAACCGGCCACTCCGCCGCCGCCGCCATCACCCGCCTGAAACGCGCCGGCGCTGCCGCCATCAAATTCGTCTGCCTGATCGCCGCCCCCGAGGGCGTCGCCGTGCTGCGCGCCGCCCACCCAGACGTCCCGATCTTCACCGCCGCACTCGATCGCGAACTCGATGAACACGCCTACATCCGCCCCGGCCTCGGCGACGCCGGGGATCGGCTGTTTGGTACGAAATGAGGTTGGGGGCAAGAAGGCCAGGGGGCTCTGCCCCCTGGACCCCCGTTAAAGGCGGAGCCTTTAAAATCCACTAGTTTTAGGCGAGAGGAGGGCTGTGCAGGCCAGATCGGTTGAAACTCCGAGACAGCGCCCCTGGCCTTGCTGTCCTCAGCCTCACCTCACACCAACCAGGAGACCCCGCCGTGACCGGACCATACAACCAGCCGACCAGTGCGAACGAGATGCCGCGTTTTGCGGGGATTGCGACGATGATGCGTCTGCCGCAGGCGGCGAGTGCGGCCGGGCTGGATGCGGCGTTCATTGGGGTGCCGATGGATATCGGCACCTCCAATCGTTCGGGTACGCGGTTTGGACCGCGGGCAATCCGTTCGGAATCGGTCATGTTGCGGCCGTACAACATGGCGACGGGTGCGGCCCCGTTCGAGCGGATGCAGGTGGCTGATCTGGGTGATATCGCGACCAATCCGTACAATCTCGAAAAATCGATCGGGCTGATCGAGGCGGGGATTGCCGCGGTGATCGCGCATGAGTGCATCCCGCTGATACTGGGGGGCGACCATACGTTGACCTATCCGGTGTTGCGCGCCATGGCGGCGAAGCATGGGCCGGTCGGGTTCATTCACATCGATGCGCATGCGGACGTGAACGACACGATGTTCGGCGAGCGGATTGCGCATGGCACGCCGTTTCGTCGCGCGGTCGAGGATGGCGCGATCGATCCGCATCGTGCGATCCAGATCGGGTTGCGCGGCACCGGCTATTACCCGACCGATTTCGACTGGCAGCGCGAACAGGGGTTTCGGGTCGTCCCGGTCGAGGAGTGCTGGCACCGCTCGCTGACGCCGTTGATGGCGGAGGTGCGCGCCACGATGGGCAGCGGGCCGGTTTATCTGACCTATGACATCGACAGCCTCGATCCATCGGTTGCGCCGGGCACCGGCACGCCGGAAATCGGCGGTCTGAGCACGATACAGGCGCTGGAGATCATTCGCGGCTGTGCCGGGCTCAATTTGGTCGGTGCCGATCTGGTCGAGGTCGCGCCGGCCTATGACACGACCGGCACGACGGCACTGATCGGCGCGAATCTGCTCTATGAAATGCTGTGCGTGCTGCCGGATCGCCGGCCTGAAGCGCGATAATCCGCGCTGACCGGGCGGCATGGACGGGATTGCTTGACCCTGAAGCGGCTTCACGGTTGATAATGCGGTGATGGCGCCGATGCGCCGGGTGCAGCAGCTTCACAGGAGACGCCCATGAACACGCCGCACGAGAGCGAGCACGACCATGCCGGCCACGATCATGCCGGGCATGATCACGCGGGTCACGATCACGCCGGCCACGATCATGGGCCGGGCGGTCACCATCATCATGCGCCGCCGGCGGGGTTCGACGGCGCATTTGCCTTCGGCGCTTTGCTCAACGCGGGCTTCGTCGCGGCCGAAGTGGTG
This sequence comes from Acidiphilium sp. 34-64-41, assembly GCF_002282635.1. Lineage (NCBI taxonomy): Bacteria > Pseudomonadati > Pseudomonadota > Alphaproteobacteria > Acetobacterales > Acidocellaceae > Acidiphilium > Acidiphilium sp. 34-64-41. The sequence goes on from NZ_NCJX01000013.1 coordinate 49,191, forward strand.
TTCGGCATTGCCGCCCATTCGGTGGTTCTGCTGGCGGATGCCGCGCATAATCTGGGCGATGTGCTCGGCCTGTTGCTCGCCTGGGGTGCGGCGGCGCTGGGGCGGCGCCGGCCGAGCCGCCTGCGCACTTACGGCTTCGGGCGCAGTTCCATCCTCGCCTCACTGACCAATGCGGTCGTGCTGCTGGTCGGCGTCGGTGCCATCGCGGTCGAGGCGATCCAGCGTCTGGTGATCGGCGTGCCGCACGGTGCGGTCGGCAGTGACACCATCATCATCGTCGCGGCCGCCGGCATCGCCATCAACGGCGTCACGGCGTGGCTGTTCGCCCGTGGCCGCAAGGGCGATCTGAACGTGCGCGCGGCCTTCACCCATATGGCGGCGGATGCGGTCGTTTCGCTCGGCGTCGTCATATCCGGCGTGATCATCCTGTTCACCGGGTGGACCTGGGTCGATCCCGCCGCGAGCCTGGTGGTGGCGGGTCTCATCCTGGTTTCCACCTGGTCGGTCCTGCGCGACAGCCTCGACCTCGCGCTCGACAAGGTGCCCGGCAGCGTCGATGCCGAGGCGGTGCGCCGCTACCTCGCCGCGTTGCCCGGCGTAAGCGAGGTGCATGATCTGCATATCTGGGGGCTGAGCACCACCGACATCGCATTGACGGTGCATCTGGTCCGCCCCGGTGCCGCGATGGACGATGCCTTGCTGCACCGCACCTGCGACACGCTGCGGGATCGGTTCGGCATCGGCCACGCCACGGTGCAGATCGAGGATGGCGCGTCCGGCCAGATCTGTGCCCTGTCCCCCGAGCATGTGATATAATCGTGCCATGAACACCGAAGCGCTGTTTCTGATCGTGGGTGTCGCCGGCGTCGGCGTGCTGCATACCATCGTGCCGGATCACTGGGTGCCGATCACGCTGATCGCCCGCCAGCGGGGCTGGTCGCGCGGTGAGACGGCGCGTGTCGCGTTCCGGGCCGGGATCGGCCATGTGCTGTCCACCCTGGCGATCGGAATCGCGGTCTGGATTGCCGGTGCCGCGTTCGCGGTGAAATTCGGCGGCTTCGTTGATGCCGCGGCGAGTCTCGCGCTGATCGCGTTCGGTGGCTGGATCGCTTTTTCATCGCTCCGCGAGATGCGCGGCGGCGCGGACCATGGCCATCATCATGGTCACAGCCATAGCCACGGTCACAGCCACGCGCGGACCACCGATGCGATCCACGGGCCCGAGCAGCAGATCATCGATACCGGCCACGGCACCATTCTGCTCTCGATCTTCGAGACCGGCGCGCCGCCCCGCTTCCGGCTCACCGGACCGGATGCCGATGCCGTGCATATCGAGACGCACCGCGACGATGCCGCGCAGCAAACCTTCGCGATGGTCAATCGCGGCGCGTATTGGGAATCGCTTGATGATATTCCCGAACCGCATGGCTTCGCGGTCACCATCACCATGGCGCACGGCGGCCACGCCCATCGTTACGACACGGCATTCGCCGAACATGACCACGGCGATCATGCGCACCACCATCATGCGCCGCCGAGCGATGCGCTCTATCAGCCGGCGGGGGGCGATGTCGCGGTGATGCTGCGGCACGTCCATGTCCACCGGCACGGGTCCGGCCCGGCGCACAGCCATCTGCACGATCATGACGGCACCACGATGCATGATGTCGCGATCGACGGCGGTGACGCGCCGTTGCACGAACACGCGCATAAAACCTCATCGCGCACCGCGTTGATGCTGATCCTGGGCTCCTCGCCGATGGTCGAAGGCATTCCGGCGTTTTTCGCTGCCGGCAAATTCGGCTTCGGCGTGATTGCGATCATGGCGATCGTGTTCGCGATCAGCACGATCGCAACCTATGTCGCGCTGTGCATCGCCTCGACCGCGGGTTTGCAGCGGATCAGCCTCGGCCCGCTCGAGCGCTACGGCGAGGTGCTGAGCGGCGCGTTCATCGTGCTGGTGGGCGTGGTGTTCTGGGTGTGGCCGGTTATCTGACCGCCGCACATCCGGTGCCTCATAGCGGCTGCGTGATCATCCGGAACAGCGCGGCGGCAGCGTAGGCCAGCGCGAACCCGGCACCGGGGCCGATGATCCAGCCGCGCCCGATGCCGCGCAAGACCTTCGCATCGATCGTCTGGCGCCCGCGCGCGAGGCCGGCGCCGGCCATCGCACCGATCAGCGCCTGATTCATCGAGGTGAAATCCCCGAACGCCACCGCGCCGAGCACCACCAGCGCCTGCACGGTCTGCGCCGCGGTCGCCATCGTGGGGTCCAGTTTCACCACATCGAACGCGACGCGCTCCAGCAGCGGGCGGCCCCACGTCAATACGCCCGCCGCGAGACCGATGCCGCCGCTGATACCGGCTGTGAGCACGCCGGCGACATGCGCCGACAGAAATACCGCCGTTGCGTTCGACACATCATTGGCCCCCATCGTCAGTGAGGCGATGGCCCCCGCGCCGACCAGCGCTTGCCCTATGATCGGCGCGCGCCGATGCGCGGCAAGGGCCGGAATCCGGTCGAACAGGCGGGTGAACAGAAACCCGCAGCCGCAGGCGATGAACGGTGCCAGCACCCACAGCAGCGCGAGGTGCACAATCGCGGCCCAATGCACCCCCAGCCGCAGCGCGATGCCGGCACCGACCAGCGCGAACACCAGGATCTGGATGGTCGAGGTCGGAATCCGGCGCCGGGTGAATACCGTCGTCAGCGCGAAGGCGGTGCCGATCACGATGATCGCCGGAACCGTGCCCAGCCCGCCCTTGAGAATACCGTGCCCGACATGGACCAGAACCCCATGGCTGAACATCGCCGCGCCGATCAGCGTCGCAATCGCCATCAACCGCAGGGCGGACGTCCGGTCGATCGATCCGGTGGCATAGGGCATGCCCATGCACGCGCCGGTATAATGAGCACCCATGCTCCAGGCGAAGGCGAGTGAAGTCAGTATCAGCAGGCCTGTCATGATCATCGGTTTATCCGGCCGGCGATCCGGCCACCCTTCCTGACCGACCAGCGAGACCGCACCGGCCGATATCATCGTCGCATCGGCGGCCGCGTCGGCCTGCAGCGGCGCCCTCCATAATGGAGCGCCATCGCCACAGCAATCGTGCCATCTCTCAGCACGATGCGCCACCGCGGGCGACAAAACCTGGCCGCCAAAATCGTGCGCGCCATCAGAACGGCACGATATCGTCGAGAATCTGCTGGCCGACCCTTGGCGACTGCTGGCCGCTGATCAAGCCGCGGCCGCCATAGGATATGCGTGCTTCGGCCAGTTGATTCGCCTGGACGATATTGTTGCTCGCAATGTCCTGCGGGCGGCAGATGCCCGAGACGGTCAGGACCCTGAGTTCATTGTTCACTCGCATTTCCTGGCGGGCGACGACGACGAAATTGCCGTTCGGCAGCACCTGTGTGATCTCGCCGGCCAAAGACAGGGTGACACTCTCATTCCGCTGGATCTGTCCGGTTCCGGTCGAATTGCCGGCCCCCGATACCGAAACGAGGCTGGATGGATTGACGCCCTTGCCCAGCACCCGCGGGATCAAACTCTCCAACCCGAACAGGTTTGGCACACCCATCGATTCAGAGCCGGTACGGCCCAGCGTCGTCTGGTCTTTCAGCGTCGCGGCATCGTTGATGTTGACGGTGATCGTGATGATGTCGCCCACCCGCGATGCCCGTTGATCCTTGAAAAACGCTCGCGCCCCGCGCCGCCACAGACTGTCGGGTGCGCTCGGCACATCGCGGAGCGGTGGCATCGGCATGCTCACTGGCCGCCAGGTTGCGGCTTGCGTCGGATTGGTGATCGGCGTCATCGGCGGCGCATGGCCGACATAGGACAGGTTCGAGAACGCACCACAACCACCCAGCGACAAAACCGAAATCACCGCCCCGATCGCGCGCGCATAACGGCCGCCATGATGGTAGGTCGCATCGCGCCTCACGGCTGACGCCCGGCAAGGTCATAATACGGATTGGCATTGTCGCCCCGGGTCGGCATGCTGCCCGGCAGCACATGCGCATGGTCTGGTCCATCGACCACGGCCTGCACGATTTCGTGGGACGACGGGTTGATCACCGGGATCACATGACCCGATCCGCCGGCCGCCAGAGCGACGCCCTGCGCGGTGACTTCAAGCCCCGGCATATCCACCGCCAGGCTCACCGTGGCGCCGCGCGCGACCAGGATGGGGTCGGCGATCATGCGGCGCGACAACGGCATTCCTTTGAGGATCGATTGACTGACCTGCATGCCGATGACGCGCGAAAGCGTCCTGATCGCGTCGTGCCGGTCATCATCCTGCGCTACCCAGGTCAGCCGCACATCGCTGTCGTTCAGTATGTCGCCGCGGGACAGATCATGCGTTGCGATCACCCGTTGCGTTTCGGGTTTTGCAACACCGCCGATCGTCGTGGTTACTGTATCCATCCGCGGCGCCGCGATGTGGGCAATGGCCCGGAAAGCTCCGGTATTGCGATCGAAAACCATTTGATCGATCGAAATATCCGGCCGGGAATTCGGCGGCACCATCGGCAGTTGTTCGCCTTCGAGGTTGATCGCTACATGACCCGCAGCCCCCGCCTGCCGCAAGGCCCGGCTTACCGCCGCGACGATCCGATCATGCCCGATTGGTGAGCCGGGGCGCTCGATCGAGACGGATTGATCGGAATCGCCGGGAAACCAGGCAACGCCATACCGCAGCGCGATCGCCGCCAGTTGCCGGCTGCCGACCACGATCCGTGCACCAGGGAGCGGTGCCGGCCCCAGCACCGCATCGGCGTTGATCCCGGCGTGATGGAACAGATCTTTCAGCTCGACGACGGGCCGGTCGATCAACACCAACGTGCGAGCCGACGGTGCGGATGGTGCGGCGGATATCGATGATGGCTGCTCTGCGGATTGCGCGATTGCAGCGGGTGCGCCAGCAACCATCGCGATAAACAGCAGGAAAGATGCGCGTCGGATCGACCGGGATGTCATGTCATCACAGCTGCGTCAGTGTGTTCAACATCTGGTTCGACGTCGTGATCACTTTGCTGTTCATCTCGTAGGCGCGCTGTGCCGTGATCAGGTCGGTGATTTCACTGACGACATTGACGTTGGAGTTTTCCACGAAGCCCTGCTGGACCGAACCGAAACCGGGCGAACTCGGAACCGCCGTCACCGGCGAACCGGATGCCGCGGTCTGGATGAGCAAATTGCCGCCCTGCGCTTCGAGCCCCGCATCGTTCGGAAAGGCCGCGAGCTGGAGCTGGCCCACGGTTTGCGGCGCCGTCTGGCCCGACAGGCTGACCTGCACCTGTCCTGACGCGTTGATCGTGACGTTGGTGGCGTTGGACGGAATCTGGATGCCCGGCTGCACGATATAACCATCGGCCGTCACGATTTCCCCGCTCGGCGACAGGCCGAACGTGCCATCACGCGTATAGGCCGTCTGTCCGGATGGCAGCGTGACCTGAAACCACCCGTTCCCCGAAATGGCGAGATCGAGCGAATTGTTGGTCTGCTGCAGATTGCCCTGCTGATCGATGCGATAGATCGCCGCCGTCTTGACCCCCAGCCCGATCTGGGTGCCGGAAGGCACGATCGTGCCGGCATCCGAACTGTTCGAACCGGCACGCCGCAGATCCTGATACAGCAGGTCCTGAAACTCGACCCGCTGGCGTTGATATCCGGTCGTGGTCATGTTGGCGATGTTGTTGGCGATGACTTCAACATTGGTCTGCTGGGCCTGCATGCCGGTTGCCGCGATATCGAGAGCGCGCATTCATGATCTCCAAAAAAAGCGTAAAATTAGCTGGTGGTCGCGCCGAGAATCTTGCTGATCGCCGACTGATCGCGCGCTCGTTCCGCCGTAACGAATTGCGCGATCATGCGGAAATTCTGACTGGCCTCGATCATTTTGGTGATTTCGACGATGGGCTGAACATTCGAACCCTCAACGGCGCCTTGCACGATGCCTGGATTGGCACTCGGCACCGGCGGTACTGTCGTTTGAAACAGATTGCCGCCCTGGTCCTTGAGCGTTTGCGGGTCGGGAACGGTCACCACGCCGACCTGACCGATGATGCCTTGCGCCGTGCTGATCGTGCCGTCCGCCGCGATCGTCAGCGTGCCGCTTTGCGGCGGGACCGTGATCGGCTGGCCTCCGGCGTCGAGCAGGGCATCGCCCGAGGCATTCGCGATCGTGCCGTTCGGCAACAGGCCGAACCGGCCATCGCGGGTCAGACGCGGGCCATTGGCGGTCGCTACCGTGAAATAGCCGCCGCCGGGCAGTGCCAGATCGAGCGGGTTGCCGGTCTGGTGCACGGCGCCCGGCGTGGCGTCGCGCCACGTGCCGATGGCTTGGGTGTATGATAATTTCGATCCGCCCGGCGGTGCGGTGACGCCGCGCATCCGATCGATCCAGGCGGCGGATTTGAGGTGGATCGCCTCGTAGCCGGGTGTCGCCACGTTTGCGATGTTGTTCGCGATCACGTCCACCGTGCGCGACGCGGTGATCATGCGCGAGAGAATGATACTGGTTGTATTATCCATTAGTCCTGTCACCGTTTTGGGACGTATCGGGTCGTTCGTCTGAAGCGGAACATGACGATGAAAGCTTAACAATCACCTAAAGAGCCCAGTGTTTTTTTGCCGTGGAGATATCCGCGATCGATCCGGCGCGGACCCTTGACTCCTGCAAAAACTAGAACAAAATAAGAACATGATAAACCGCACTCCCTCAATAATCGGACCCAGACGCGATCGGTTCGGTGTTCAGGACACGGACGATGCCGATCTCAGCCCTGATCCCGCTCGGCGTTTCCCGATGGAGGCCTTCATGCGCGGCGCCGTCCACGACATTGCCGGCGGCGATGCCACTTTGGGATTCGCGGTGGTGTGCCTGGCCGGCACGGTCGGCGTGCCGATCGTGTGGACCGGTGGCCGGCTCGATCTGTATCCGCCCGGTCTGGCCTGGTGCGCGCTCGACCCGGCACGACTGATCCTGGCCGAAACCCCGCATGAGTACGAACGCCTGGGCGCGCTCGAAATCGCGCTGCACGGCGGCATGCACGGGGTCGCGGTGGTCGAAACCGTGTCCCGCCTGGCGGCACGCCGGTTGTCCCTGGCGGCCCGCAGCGGCGGGGGGATCGGCCTGGTCCTGCGTCATCGCAGCGCCGGCGATTCAACCGCCTTTGCCGCCCGATGGCGCATCAGCGCGGCACGCTCCGGGCCGGACGGCGCGGCGCGCTGGTGTGCGGAATTGCTCTACGCACGGGGCAGGCCCCCGGGTGTTTTTCTGGTCGAGGTCGATCGCCATGCATCGCCGCCTGCTCTCGTTATGGTTCCCCAGCGTCCCCCGGCATCCCGACCCGCCGCATGGCGACAGCGGGCCGGATGAGCTGGATCTGCATGCGCTCGCCTTGTGGTGCCAGGCTTTCACGCCGCTCACTGCGGTCGACCCGCCCGATGGTCTTCTGCTCGATATCACCGGCTGCGCCCATCTGTTCGGTGGCGAGGCCGGATTGCGGGCAAGGCTTGCCGCGCTCTGGCCAGGGGCAAGGCTCGCAATCGCCGATACCGCCGCCGCCGCCTGGGCGCTGGCCCGCTATGGTCAGGCCGATACGCAGCCCCTCGCCGATTTGCCGCTCGCGGCGCTGCGCATCCCCGATGGCATGATCGCGCGGCTGCGCCGGCTCGGCATCAGGCGGATCGGCGAGTTGGCCGCACTGTCGCGCGGCGAGATCAGGGCGGGGTTCGGCGCCGATCTGCCGCTCAGGCTCGATCGTCTGCTCGGGCGCGCCCCGGAGGCGATGCTGTTCCTGAGTGCGCCGCCGTCGTACCGGGAGGTCGAATATCACGCCGAACCCTTGCTGGCGGCAGAGCAATTGCAGGCGGCGCTGGCCCGGCTCGCGCATAAACTATGTGCGGGTCTAGCGGCTGCCGAAGTGGGTCTGGTTGGCCTCAAAACCGGGTTTCACCGCATCGATGCGCGCGTGATCCGGCTTCGGCGTTGAGGCCATCGTGCTTTCCGCCGAAACCGCCCCGCTGGTGATGACCCAGCCCGAACTCGGCGGTGCCGCCGCCCCGCAGCATGCCCGCACGATCGACCGGTTGATGCGCCGCGCCCGCCTGTCCCGGTTTGCGCCGGATCAGACCCATATCCCGGAATTCGCAGCCCATCGCGTGCCGGTCACCACGCCGGAATCGCAATGGTCCGCCCCCTGCCATCCCCGACCGCTGCGCCTGTTCGAAAGACCGGAACCGATCACGGTGATCGCGCCGGTGCCCGACGATCCACCCCGCATGATGCAGTGGCGCGGCGCGAGCCATCGGGTGGTCCGCGCAACCGGGCCGGAGCGCATCGCGCGTGACTGGTGGCGCCACGATCCGCCGCCCACCCGCCCCGAAGCGGAGCGGGTGCGCGATTATTACGTGATCGAAAACGAGGCCGGCCAGCGCTTCTGGGTGTTCCGCGCCGGGCTGCACGCGGGCGAGGCTGCGCCGCGGTGGTTCATCCACGGTCTGTTCTGATGCTCTACGCCGAACTCGCCGCCACCAGCGCCTTCAGCTTTCTCGAAGGCGCCTCATCCCCCGAGGAACTGGTCGATCAGGCCAAGGCGCTCGGCCTCACGGCGATCGGCATCGCCGACCGCAACAGCGTCGCGGGCGTGGTGCGCGCCCATCGCGCAGCACAAGCCGCCGATCTGCGCCTGCTGGTGGGGGCGCGACTCTGCTTTGCCGATGCGCCGGACATCATCTGCTACCCCGAACATCGCGCCGCCTGGGGGCGGCTGTGCCGGTTGCTCAGCCTCGGCAAATCGCGTGCGAAAAAAGGCGAATGCCGCCTGTTCGCCGCCGATCTGGCCGGAAACGCCGCGGGCCAGCGCCTTATTCTGATGCCGCCCGATCGGCTCGACGATGAGTTCGCCGATCATTGCCACCGCCTCGCGGCCGATTTTTCCGGCCGCATCCATCTCGCCGCGCGCCGCCGCTACGCGCCGGATGATGCCGCCCATCTCGCCGCTCTGGCACGCCTCGCCGCCGCGGCGCGGATCGGGCTGATCGCGGTGAACGATGTGCTGCACCACGCGCCGCACCGCCGGCCTCTGCAGGATGTGCTGCGCTGCATCCGCCTCGGCTGCACGATCGAACAGGCCGGCACCAGGCTGGAGCCGCATGGCGAGCGCCATCTCAAGCCCGCCGCCGAAATGATCCGCCTGTTTCGCGGCCATGCGGCAGCGATCGCGGCCCAGGCCGAGGTGCTCGATGCGGTGCGTTTCACCCTCGATGAACTGCGTTACGAATATCCCGATGAGCCGATTCCGCCCGGCGTCACGCCGGATGCGCATCTGGCCGCACTTGCCTGGGCTGGCGCCGCCGCGCGCTATCCGGCCGGCATTCCTGATAAAATCCGGGCCACCATCGCGCGCGAGCTCGTGCTGATCGCACAACTCGACTACGCGCGCTATTTCCTGACCGTGCACGATATCGTCGCCTATGCGCGCAGCCAGGGCATTCTCTGCCAGGGGCGCGGCTCGGCGGCCAATTCGGCGGTGTGCTACGCGCTCGCCATCACCGCGGTCGATCCCGCCGAGATCGATTTGCTGTTCGAGCGGTTCGTCTCGGCCGAACGGCGCGAGCCGCCGGATATCGATGTCGATTTCGAACATGAACGCCGTGAGGAGGTGATTCAATATATTTACCGCCGCTACGGCCGGGAAAACGCGGCGATCGCCGCAACCGTCATCCACTACCGGCCGCGCAGCGCGATCCGCGAGGTCGGCAAGGTGCTGGGCCTGCCCGAGCCGGCGCTCGCCGCGCTGGCGGCGCAGAGCTGGAATCCCGGCGATGAGCTCTGGCCCGATGAGCGGGTGATCGAGGCCGGGCTCGATCCCGCGGCGGCCAAAGTCCGCCGCACGATCGAGCTTGCGCGCGACCTGGTCGATCTGCCGCGCCATCTGTCCCAGCATGTCGGCGGTTTCATCCTGACGCGCGACCGGCTCGACGAGACCGTCCCGATCGGGCCGGCCGGCATGCCCGGCCGCAGTTTCATCGAGTGGGACAAGGACGATATCGATGCGCTGGGCATGATGAAGGTCGATATCCTGGCGCTGGGCATGCTCACCTGCATTCGCAAATGCTTTGCCATGCTGGGCATTCCCGGCCTCGCGGACGTGCCGCGCGAGGATGCGCGGGTTTACGACATGCTGTGCACCGGCGATTCCATCGGCGTGTTCCAGGTGGAAAGCCGCGCACAGATGAACATGCTGCCGCGGCTGAAACCCCGGGCGTTCTACGACCTGGTCATCGAGGTTGCGATCGTTCGGCCCGGCCCGATCCAGGGTGACATGGTGCATCCCTATCTGCGCCGCCGCCAGGGGTTGGAAGACCATGAGTTGCCCGCGCCGCACCCGCAGCATGGTCATCCCGACGAACTCAGGCGCGTGCTCGGCCGCACCCTCGGCGTGCCCTTGTTTCAGGAACAGGCGATGCGAATCGCGATCGAGGCAGCCAAATTCACCCCCGGCGAAGCCAACGCCCTGCGCCGCGCGATGGCGACGTTCCGCAACATCGGCACGATCCACAAATTCCAGGCGCAGATGGTCGAAGGCATGGTCGCGCGCGGCTATCAGCGCGATTTCGCTGAACGCTGCTTCAAACAGATCGAAGGCTTCGGCACCTATGGGTTTCCCGAAAGCCATGCCGCGAGCTTTGCCCATCTGGTCTATGTCTCGGCCTGGCTGAAATGCCACCACCCGGCCGAATTCGCGGCCGCCCTGCTGAATTCGCAGCCGATGGGCTTCTACGCCCCCGCCCAGATCGTGCGCGATGCGCGCGCGCACGGCGTCGCGGTGCGTGCCGCGGATATCAACGCGAGCGATTGGGATTGCACGATCGAGCGCGGCGCCCTCAGGCTGGGTCTGCGGCTGATCGATGGGTTCCATGCCGATTGGGCGCAGCAGATCATCGCCGGACGCGGCGCAGGCTACGCAACACCGGCCGATCTGCAACGCCTGCCGCGCCCCGCGCTCGACAAACTCGCCGATGCCGGCGCCTTGCGGAGCCTGGGGTTCGATCGTCGCACCGCCCTTTGGCGCGTGGGCGTGATGGAAGATCAGGCATTGCCCTTGTTCGCGAATGCGCAGCACAGCAGCGTCACGCCCGCCCTGCCGGCGATGAGCGCGGGCGAACACGTCACCGCGGATTACCGCATCACCGGCCTGTCGCTGCGCGCCCACCCGATGGCGCTGCTGCGGCACAAACCAGCGCTCGCGGATGCGCGGCCCTGTGCCGATACGGCGACCGCGGCCGATCATTCGCGCATCGATCTGGCTGGCGTCGTGGTCGTGCGCCAGCGCCCCGGCAGCGCCAAGGGCACCGTGTTCATCACGATCGAGGATGAAACCGGCATCGCCAATCTGATCGTGTGGCCGGCGCATGTCCTGACCTATCGCGCGGTCATCATCGGCGCCGCGCTGATCCGCGCGCGGGGCAGGGTGCAGCGCAGCGCTGAAGGTGTGGTGCATGTCGTGGTCGAGTCGCTGGACGATTTGTCGGCGCTGATCGGCACGCTCGACCTGCCGCGCGCCCGCGCCGATGAAATACCGCCACCCGAGCCCGCGCGCCACGCAACCGCCGAAGCCCGTCCCGGGCAGTTGCTTCATGCCCGTCCCGGACAGTTGCTTCATGCCCGTCCCGGGCATCCGCGCCATGAACGGATCATCCGAAAGAGCCGTGATTTTCACTGATCCTGATCGTCATCATAATCATTTGTTAACCATCTTCCCTCATAATCCGCTCGAAGGATGTGAGGACGAAAAATGGCTAAACCTCCAACGAGCGCTAAACCCAAAGAGCCCGAGTCTGGTGCCACCGGCGAGGCCGATGCTGCGCCGGCCCCGAAAAAACGCTCGAAACTGCTGTTGTTCGGCATCCTAGCGGCGGTCCTGCTGCTGATCGGCGGCGGGCTCTGGTTCAGCGGCATCATTCCGCACCTTCTTCACGGCCATAAACCGGCCGTCGCAACCGGGCCGGTGTTCATCAAAATCCCCGAAATCGTCGCCAATTTGAACGTGCCGTCGGGTCAGGATTCTTACGCCAAGCTGGAAGCGACCCTCGAATTGTCCAGTAAGGCGTCGGTGTCCCAGGTGCAGCACGACATGCCGCGCATCATCGATGTGTTTCAGACCTATCTGCGCGCAATGCATCCGAGCGAACTGCGCGGCGCCTCAGGCACCTATCGATTGCGCGAGGCGTTGATCGACCGTGTGCGCATCGCGGTCGCGCCTAACGTGGTTCGCAACGTCCTGTTCGAAGAACTGATCGTGCAATGATTTGCCGCTCCCGGCTCTTGGCTTGATTTTCAACCAGACAATTCTCAACGGCAGGCGAAAATGATCGAAATGTTGAACCATTATGTTGGGTTGCTGAACTGGCTCTTTCAAATTGCCTTCTTTTGCACTCTCCTGGTCGCACTAACCTACGCCCGCCGCCTCGATCGCTTGTTGCGGCAGGTTCGCAGCGATCATGCCCTCCTGCAGTCGGCGCTGCCACAGATCGATCTGGCGCTGACGAAAGCGGCGACCGCGACCGATCGTCTGGCGCATGATCTGCGCCGTAGCGAAACCGCGCTTGGTGAAGCAACCGAGTCTGCCGAGGCCATCACTCGGAAATTGGACGATTCAATCAGCCGGGCGGTTCAACTCCTGGCGTCACCCCCCAAACAGACACCACCCCCCGAGGTCGCCCGCCCGCCCGCCCCCGCGGTCACGCCCCGCACACCGGCAGTTTCAACAAGCCGGGCTGAGCGCGATCTGGCGAGGATGTTGATTGATGCCTCGTGATAAAAGTACCAACGAGCGGTCATTAATCCGTACCAGAGGGCACGGTCTCCGGCAGTCGCGCTCGTTGCGATTTCTGCCCGTTCTTATCGTCTTGCTGATCGCGGTGATTGCACTGAAAACGGCGACTCTGATCGAAATTTCCTTCGCCCAGGCCGCGCCCGCAGCGCCGCCGGCGGGCGCACCCGCACCGCCATCCGCAGGCGCGGCTACGGCATCAGCGAAGCAGCCATCGACGCGGTATCGACCCGTGAGCAACTGGACCGATCGGCCGCCGCCGCCGCCGATGTGCCGCCCGGATCCGATGAGCGAGGCCGGTGAAAACAAAATTCTCCTGCATCTTAAGGCTCGTGAAGCGGCATTGGCCGCACGCGCCACGGCTCTCGATCAGGAACAACTGCAACTCGATGCAACCAAGGCCGCTCTGCGACAGCAGGTGGCTGCCCTGAAGCCGCTTGCGGCGCGGCTCGAAGCCATGAATACCGCACAGCATTCGGCGGACGATGCAAAATGGGCATCGCTCGTCGCCACCTACGGCGCCATGGACCCGCGCAGCGCGGCGCGCATCTTCGACGGACTCGATCCCACAATCGTATTCCATGTCCTGCAACACATGAACAACCGTAAATCGGCCGCCATTCTCGCGGGCATGTCGCCGGCAACTGCGCAGGCGATCACGGAGCGCCTGGCTGGCAGCCCGGCACATGCCATACGGCCGGCTAATGCATTGCTGCCGGATGCCGCGCCATGAGCCGCCGGTCCCCGTCGCCGTTCCGGACATCATGGGCACTCATGATTGGCTTGTTTTTGACCAATCTGACTAGCCAGCGCGCCCTTGCGCAGGCGACCAGCGATCCGTCCTATTGGTTTCGTGTCCTCCTGCCGCCGAATCTGGTGCCGGCGCAGATCGGTCACGCCAGCTTCCGGCTTGGCTCGAATGACATCTTGATCTTTGCAGCCGATTTACCGGTGCAACTGGCAGCCCTGCAACAGATCACCAAGATTCAGACCGTTGCCGTCCATCATCTGCCGAACGCGACGGTCCTCACGATTCCTTTGCCGCCGGGACAGACGCTCAATGCGATCTCGGCACAGAATTCGTTCCACGTCGTTCTGGGTAAACCGGTCGGCACCAAATCGATCAACCCGTCCTATGCCCATGGGCACATCCTCTTTCCGGCCTCGGCACCTGGTGCGGTCATCACCGTCGCGCTGCCTGATCGGAGTGAGCCCCTGTTGGTTGGCACGGTCATGAACAATGCAGCGCTGGGTCTTGCTCTGCAGGGGCCGGGCTATGCGACGATTCCGGCCGTCAGTGGGGTCGTGGTTGCCGCCGCGTCGGACGATCTGGCAATGTCCCCCGATCATGCCGGTTTCGTCTTAGCGTCGAGCGATCAGTCCGCCCCGCTGCCGGTCGGCAATCCGCCGGTTTCCGGCACTCTCACGGCTTCGCCGGATCACATCGGCGGGCTCGATCTGCCCCATGGCACGATCCAGGCGCTGCGGTCACGGATGGAACAGGCGCAACGTCGGATCGCCGCAGCACCGCCACTGGCGCGCCACGATCAATCGCTGCGGCTCGCGCGCGTCCTGCTGTCACTCGGTCTTGGTCCCGAGGCCGAAGGCGTCCTGGTCGATATGCTCCGCAGCGACCCAGCCGCCGCTGATGACCCGAAGCGGGTTGCTCTGCTTGCGGTCGCAACGGTGCTGGCTCATCGCTCCATGCCACCTCCGGCAGCATCGTCACCCCCGACCGGGGCGACGCCAACGGACCGACTTTGGCGTGGTCTCGCACTCGCCGAGCAGGGCGATGCGACCAAGGCAGCCCCGATGATCACACCCGGGTTGTCCCGCCTGATCGCGGCACCGGCGTTGCTCCGGCACCAGGTCGCGCCGCTGACCGCTGAAACCCTGCTCGCGGGCGGGGCCGTCGTGCCGGCCAAAATTCTGCTCAATACCTTGCCGCATGAACATAATCTGGCCCTCGCACGCGCGGAACTACTCGAGTCCGAGCATCACCCGCACGCCGCCCTGCTCGCCTATCATGCCCTGCTCGACAGTCCCGACCAACGAACGGCAGGCATCGCCCGGTTTCGATCGATCATGCTGCGGGCTCAACTACATCAGATCGATGCCCGCACCGCCGCCGCGGCACTCGGACGGCACGTCTATGAATGGCGCGCACCGCGTCATGAACTCAACGTCCGGATCGCAAGGGCGCGCCTGTTGGCCACCGCCGGCCAATGGCCGCAGGCTTTCACCGATCTACGGCGGGCGAATCACCTGTTCCCCAGCCAAACAACAAAAATCCTGCCGGTCCGCCAGGCATTGTTCAAAAGAATGATCGCATCGCAGGCGTTGAAGCGACTATCGCCGCTGGCCGCGGTCTCCGTCATCAACGGAAACCTCGACCTTATCCCGCCTGGTGATGCGGGTGTGCCGATTCTCGGTATCCTGTCGGATCGGCTTATAGCTCTGGGACTGCCGGATCAGGCCGCGGGCGTCCTCCGCCAAGTGATCGCGCATTCATCCGACGACGAGATGCGGGCGCATGCAGGCTATATCCTGGCGGGGCTGGAACTCACGGCGCATCATCTCACCAAGGCCCAGGCTGCCCTGACCGCAACCGATTCCCCCGATATCAGCGCGCCGCTTGCTTCATCGCGCGTACTGTTGGCAACTGAAATCGCCGCGCGCGAGGGTGGTGGCACCGATCTGACCTCCCTGACCCGCTCACCCGACCCGAATGCCGTCCGGGTTGCAACCCAAGTCGCGGCTAAGCGGCGCGATTGGCCGGCGCTCGAACAAGCCGAGCGGAAACTCGCTGCGGTGACGATTCCCGCGACCGGCCCGCTCGATCACCAGCAAGCGCAGACCGTTTTGCAATGGGCCGTTGCGGCGTCTCATCTCAAGGATGGCTCAACCCTCGCGCAGTTGCGCGAGGCATACCAGTCGCGCCTGCCGCCCGGCCGGGCGGCCGATCTGTTCGCAACGATAACGGCTGCACCTCTGCCGGCGCAGACCGGTCTGTCACAGGCGCTGGCCCAGATCGCGGCGATCGAACGGGTGGGGACAACCGTCGCGTCCGCGCCTCACGCCGCGAAGCCGCCAAGCACGCCGGCCGGTCAATCGGCCAAATGAACCGGAAAGCCAGCGCCGTCGCGCAGGATCGCCTGTGCGTCGGGCGTGAAGCCGCGTTCATCATGCAGGACCAGGCCCGGTTGCAGCGTCACCGGACCGCGCGCCTGTTTTTTCGATTGAATGATGATCAGTTTTGCGGCGCGACCGAGCCGTGGCCAGAGCGGCACGATCCGGCAGGCGCCGAACCCTGCGCTGTTCATGGCAAGGAGACACGCATCGATCGATCCTGCCGGCAGAATAAAGGTCAACGTCCCATGAAACCTGACGACCGCACCCAGCGCGGCGGCCCAGTCCGCGAGTAATCCGCCGGCCGCGCGGTGAGCGGTGCGGCGTCCCTCATCGGGCGATGGCGTATCGAGCAGCGATCGCCAGGGCGGGTTCGCAAAGGCATGGTCGAACGGCCGGCCGATCGGCAGGCGGGTAACGTCAGCTGCAACCGCGCACAACTCCGACATCGCGTTGACCCTGAAATTATCGGCGGCGAGCGCGGCAAGGCCAGGGTCGCGCTCGATCCCGATCCCTTCAAGCCCGCCAACCCGATGGCCAAGGCAGAGGAGACCAGCACCCGCGCCGGTTCCGGCCTCGATGACACGCTGCCCCGCGCGGGCCGGGATTATCGAAGCCAGAAGCACCGGCTCGAGCCCACTCCGATGCCCGCTCGCCGTCTGCCGGTAGTGCAGTTTGCCGCCAAGCAGTGTTCCCGCCGTGTATTTCACGCTTCGCCGGCTTCTTGCAGCACACGCCTTGCCTGCGCGGCCTCGTCCACCGCGACGGCGATCCGGCGTGGGAACATGCCGATATTGCCCTCGGTGGCGGCGATATTCTGGTCCAGCATCACCGGCGAAAGCCCGGCATCGCGCAGCAGCGCCATCAGAAAACTGAGCCGTATCGTGTTGTTCGACGCGATGATGACTTCCATGCCGCTCTTCGTGCTCCCTGGGTTGTGCCGCCGGCCGGAGCCCGCTCGCCTTGACCCTCGATGACCGAGGCCGATATGCTGTAGCGATCGTCGATAACATGACAAGGTTGAAACCGCCTGTGGATGGTCTGCTGACTTCAGAGCCCGATGCCGCCACGACCAGCGCCCCGGCGGGGGGCGATGCGCTACAGCGTCTGGCATCGCTGCTCGCGGTCGATCTGGCGGCCACCAACGCCGCAATCATCGCGCGGATGGCCAGTGAGGTCGAGCTGATCCCCCAATTGGCGGCCCACCTCATCGCAGCCGGCGGCAAGCGGCTGCGGCCATTGCTGACCTTGGCATCCGCCCGTCTCTGCGGCTACCACGGCGAGCGCCACGTGCGCCTCGCCGCATGTGTCGAATTCATCCATACCGCCACCTTGCTGCATGACGACGTGGTTGATGAAAGTGACCTAAGGCGCGGCCTTGCGAGCGCCAATGCGGTGTTCGGCAACAAGGCCTCGGTCCTGGTCGGCGATTTCCTGTTTGCCCGCGCCTTCGAATTGATGGTGGCCGACGGATCGCTCGAAGTCCTGCGCATCCTGTGCAACGCCTCCGCCACGATTGCCGAGGGCGAGGTTCTGCAGCTATCGACCCAGAACGATCTGGGTACCGATATTCCCCGTTACTTCAAGGTGATCGAGGGCAAGACCGCCGCCCTGTTCGCCGCGGCGTGCGAGGTCGGCGCCGTGGTGGCACAGCGCGATGCCGCGACCTGTGCCGCTCTGTCCGCCTATGGTTCGGCGTTGGGCATGGCCTTCCAACTGGTCGATGACGCGCTGGATTACGCGGCCGATCAGGATGAACTCGGCAAGACCGTGGGTGATGACTTCCGTGAGGGCAAGCTGACCTATCCTGTCCTGATTGCCTATGCGGATGGCGACGCCCAGGAACGCCGCTTCTGGCAGCGCACGATCGAGGCCGGCGACCAGACCGAGGTCGATTTGAAGACGGCGTTCGACCTGATCGCCCGGCACGATGCCATCGGCCGCACCATCGCGCGCGCACAGGCCTTCGCGCTCGACGCCAAGGCGGCGCTCGCGCCCTTGCCGGACGACCCGGTCCGCGGCTTGATGATGGAAGCGGCCGATTATGCGGTATCGCGGCGCCGCTGAGCGGTGTGCCTATGTTGCGATCGCGATGCTCCCACGGCGGGCCTTCGCCCGATAAAGAGCCCTATCGGCGCGCTCGATGAAAATCTGAGGGGTCAGAATCGAGTTCGGGCACAGGCAATCGATCCCAACGCTCACCGTCAGGAACCCGGATGGTGATTTTTCATGGACGATTTGCTTGTCCCGCACGCCATCCCTGATCCGCTCGGCGACCGCCCGCGCACCACTCAGGAAGGTTCCGGGCAGAATAACGGCAAACTCCTCCCCCCCGATCCGGCTGGCCAGATCGGCCGGCCGTAGCGCGCCAGTGCCGACAATCGTCGCGAGCTGGCGCAGCGCGATATCGCCAGTCGGATGGCCATAGGCATCGTTATACGCCTTGAACAGATCGACATCGATCATGATGAGGGCGATGTCGAGTTGTTCGCGCAGCGCGCGGCGCCATTCCTTGTCGAGATGATCGTTGAAACGCCGACGATTGGCGAGACCGGTCAGGGGATCGGTATTGGCCAGAAGATCGAGTCGGATCAGATCCGCCTTGCGGCGGTCGTCCTCAGCACGTCGGTTCGAAATGTCGCGCACGACGCTCACGACTTCGACGCGCCGACCGGATTTTCCCTCGGCGATCCGAGTTTTGACCTCCGTCCAGATCGGCCCGGCGCTCCCGTTCGGCTGCAAGCGAAGCTCAGTGGTAACCTCGGGGGTGCCATCGCACAGGGTGGCCAATGAGCGTCGGACCGACGGCTTGTCATCCGGATGGATCAGATCGAACGCCGACCGACCGGCAAGCGCGCTCCCGGCGATGCCGAGCAACCGCACTGCCGCGGGCGATGCATAGAGGATCGTGCCGTCCTGCAGAGTGACGAGAATGGTGTCGGCCGAGACGTCTGCCAGGAGTTTGTAGTGCGCGGCACGCGCGATGATTGCGGCCTTCTGTTGGCGCAGCTGTGCAATCATCCCTGCATGCCGCTCGAACGACACGGCAATCGGGACGGATGACAGAAAACTCGCACCGATCAGCGATTGCAGGATCAGGATGCGCGCCGCGATGCTATCCGGCTCCAGCGCGACGATCGGACCATGTCCGGCAGCGGTCCGACACAGTGCAAACACTGCCAAACCGGCCACGCCGACGCACGAGACTTCAAATCCGGCGACCATGCCGAGAAAGGCGAACAGCAACGGCATGAAAAACAGCGGCGTCGGGCTGCTTTGCTGCAAGACCGCGGTCAACAGGACCAGGCAGATCGTCAACGCCAAAATCGCGCTCAAGCGTCGACCCTTGTGGCACCAATGCTCCTGTGCGCGTTCCGGTGGATCGCGATCACTGATTCCGTTTGATCGCGATCATCGATTCCGGTGGATCGCGATCATGGATTCCGTTTGATTGCGATCATCG
>NZ_NCJX01000144.1:0-4586 GCF_002282635.1 Acidiphilium sp. 34-64-41
CGATCGGGATGGGCCAGACGGCCGACGCCCCCGCGGTTTCGGCAGCGGGGGCGGCAGAGGATGTCGCGCCGGCGGGGTTACCGGTTCAGGCGAATCAGGCTCGGTCTCCCACGGAAACCGGAGCGCCATCAGAGATCAAGCATGCCGGCCGGGCTGTCACTGACCAGACCGGCGCGCTGGACGTAGCCGCGCATCACGCTCTGGGTGCGGTGACGCGTGTGGCGCATGATATCCTCGTCACGCACCCCCTTGGCGTAGGCCTCGGTGATAAATCCGACGCGCAGCGCGTGGGCGCTCAAGCGATCGAACCCCTCGATCACCAGCCCGGCCATTTCGGCGCGATACGCCAGGATCCGCCGCACCGCATCGGGATGCATCCCGACATCCCCAATGGTGTCGCCGGTACTGATCCGGCGGAATAAAGGTCCTGATTTGCGGGTGGCGATCTCCATCCAGTCCTGGAACGCCCGGACTGGGCAGGTCTCGACATGGCGGCCACGCGGCACGCCGATCTCAGCCCCCTCCCCTGCCTGATCGGTCTTGCCGCGCCGGATGCGGAGCCGCAGCCCACGCGCGTCCTCGGCGACATCATCGACCTGCAGCGCCACCAGTTCCGAGCGACGCAGCGCCGCGGCAAAGCCGATCAGCAACAAGGCGCGATCGCGCCGGCCGCGCGCGGTGCGATCGCAGGTGGCGACCAGCTGGCGCAGCATCGGTAGCGTCAATGCCGCCGCCTTCTGCACCGCGCGACCGTGGTTGCGGAGGGCGCCACGCAGCGGATGCTGGATATCACCATGGGCCGGATTCCACGGCAGATCATTAAACCGGTGCATTGTGCCGATCGCCGCCAGGCGCCGGCGGATCGTGGTCGGCGCGTGAGAAACCGCAAGGCTGGAGAGATAAGCGCCCACCACGGCCGGGGTTGCCGGTACCGGGACAAAGCCGGTGCGATCGCACCATGCAGCATAATGGGTCCAGTCCGCTTTGTAGGCGCGCAGGGTCGCGGGCGAGACCGCCTGGCGCGCGAACGCCTGCGCCTGTGCGAGGGCGGCCTGCCCAGCCGGCGTCAGGGCCGGCGCGACCGCCGTGCCTTGGTTTTCCGCGGGATCGGTCAGGATCTCACCGTCGAGAGCGCGACCCGATTCGGGAGGTTGATCGACCATGATTCGACCGATAGGCCGACGCCTGACCGATAGCAACCCAAATAATTCCACTACGCGCGATAATAGTGATTATCGCGTGTAGGTCGCCCCTCTCACTAAGAACAAGCTACCAGCTTGCAGTCGGAATAGAACCAGGTTCTATGATGAATCGATGGAACCGATCTCAGGGTCAGCGTTTACCGGGCTTTTGAGCCAAGCCGACGTCAGCCAGGCCAGGTTTGCCCGGCTCAGCGGCGTCACTTCCCGCCAGGTTAACAACTGGTGCCGAGATCGGGCCACCGTGCCGCGCTGGGCCACGATGCTCGCCCTCGCGCTGCGGGAACTCTCGGTCGAGGGACTCACGATCCTGTCCGATGAACTCGCGAATGCCGACGCAAAGCCCTAATGATGGCCAACGGACTCAGCGAAACGGATGAATCTCGATTTCGAACACGGAGTTACCACCCACTCCATTGGCGCCGACTCGGCCGTTCCCCCTTTTTTCTTGTGCCGGCTCGGATTCATCTGATACCGTAGGTGTCAGATAAACTGAAGAATCGGCCTTGATATGATTACGAGCACCCAGTGCAGGATGGCGAGAGCTGCGGTCAAACTCACTGTCGATGACTTGGCTCAGGCCGCCCAGGTTGGGCGTTCCACCGTGATTAGGTTTGAGCGAGGCGCCATCGTCCTTCCTGCCATCAAGGCAGCGATCAAGTCAGCGTTTGAACGGACCGGACTCCAGTTTGAAAACGATGGAGGCGTGGTACCGCCGGGGGAGGAAGCAAGATGACTGAGAGTAGCGAGGGCCACGAGGGCAGCGAGGGGCAAGGCGACCTCTTTGCACCTCTGAGCAGAGAGACCGCCAGAATCATTCGTTTTGCCACGGAAATCGCGGAGACCGCTCCCGAACGGCCCGATTTCCTGCATACGGTCCTGTGTCAGGTCGGGTTGCCTAGGCGGGCCACTGAAGGCCTACGATTCGAGCGCCGGAATGGGATCGCGTCCCTGCTAGTTGAGGCGGGGAGCCTCTACTCCAACCAGACCTGGATGCAGCAACCCCTGCCCTACGGTCCCAAGCCTCGGTTGGCACTCGTCCACATCAGCACGGAAGCCGTTCGGACGAAGTCACCAGTGGTTGAAGTAGGGCGGTCGCTCCACGATTTCATGCGGCGGATCGGCATCGGCACAAACGGCCGCGACTACCGAACTTTTCGATTGCAGATGCGGGCGCTTTCGGCGTGTCGTATGACACTCGGCTATGGGAACACCACCATCGATGCCAAACCTATCGAGCGCTTTTCCACCTGGCGAGCACCAGATGGCAGCGACGATCTGGAAGCCGGAATCATCCAACTCACTACGAAATTCTACGAGTCACTCGTCGATGCCGCAGTCCCTCTGGATCCCCGTGCCTTGGCAGCGCTGCAAGGGTCGTCTCTTGCCCTCGACATCTACACGTGGCTGTCGCACCGCTTACACCGAGTAGCACGCGTGACCGGAGAGCGCGTCACATGGGCAAATCTCGCGAGCCAGTTTGGTCAGGAATATCACGATACGCGAGATTTCAAGCGAACTTTCCAACGCTCGCTTCTGTCGGTTCGGGCCGTCTATCCTGACGCGCGAATGGACGAGGTTCGTGGGGGCTACATTCTACTGCCATCGAGGCCGCCGGTCCCCAAAACTATCATTGGCGGCGCGAGGCTGGAGGCTAGTTGAGTCTGTACCGTCGGCGGGCAAAAAATACCAACGGGCTTGCCGTTGCGCCAGAGTGAACGGTCAGGAGTCTAACTCGGTCAATCACCCCCCCTCTTTCGGGCAGTTCGGGCGATTACCCCCCCTTTTTCCTAAGTCGGGCGATTACCCCCCCCTTTTAATGCCGTCCAACCCTATGCCAGGGTCTATGCGAGGGCCGCTTCCCGATCTTACTCGGGTTTGGGGCTTGTGATGAACCCAGGCTAGCGGCGGCCGGTGGCTGGACCTCCTTGAGGGTTCCGTCGACGAGCAAGGTGTTACACGACCTACCATGATGATTTCAAATCGACGCTCGTTGATCACATCTGCAACTCCGCATCTCCGCTTCCCGCCCTTGATCGTCGGTATCGGTCGGGTCTGCGCCGCCTGCCGCTACGGGAAGGAGTTGTTCATAAGAAGTTCTCTGTGCCCAGCGTAGCAGTTAATGCCTAGTCAGGTAGGCCCTCTCGCCTTCAGTGGTGCCTCGATACGTAGTCCGGATTTCCCCTGTATTCCGCGCGGTCGCCGACTGGGTCACCATCTAAGATCAGCATCAAGACCGCGATTACCGGCGTAGTCCTCGGGGATAGTTCGGGCGATCACCCCCCCCCTCAAACATATCGCGGGTGCCAGTTCGGTCGATCGCCCCCCCTTAAGCGTATTGAGCACGTCAATTCGGGCGATCACCCCCCACCACAAGCGTATCGCGGGCGCCAGTTCGGTCGATCGCCCCCCCCTTAAGCGTATCGAGCACATCAATTCGGGCGATCACCCCCCCCCTCAAACATATCGCGGGCGCCAGTTCGGGCGATCACCCCCCTCTCCACTCAATCAAGTTCGGGCGATTGCCCCCCTTACAGCCGTCGCCCACAAGTTCGAACAATCACCCCCATTCTAGATAATTCGGGCGATTACCCCCTCTTCATTGGGTGGACGATCAATCTCCGCTAAACCTAGGCCACACGAGAAAAGAGTATCACCGAGATCCGAGTCGCTAATTCGCCGCTGTGAATAAGAAATGTTATCAACAGGCGATCACCCCCCACGTTTTCGGGCGATCACTCCGCGACTCTCGGTCGGTCGCCCCCCAAATCCTTCGGGCGATTACCCCCCGCCTAACCCTATAACTTGACCTATAAAAAAACCTGTATACTTTACCTGTAGTTGGGACGTAGTTTCTGTGGATAACGGGGATAACTGGCACGGAAATAAAAAAAAGGGGCTATTGGTTAAGACCTTTTTCTAGTTTTTGCTCAAGAATATCTCAAGGGGGCTTTGGAAAGGTTTACAGAGTACCCTCCTCGTCACCACTCACCCCGTCTGCTCGCACATCAGCGGCTACTAAAAATGACGACCTTGTCGTTTTCAGAGCATAGAATCAGAGCCCCCAGAGCTATGGTGGAAATTGGGTGATGGCGGTGATCAGGCGGCGTTCTGTGCTGGCGTCTCGATCACCTCGACGCCGTTCCGGAAAGTAATGCCCTGGATGACCTTGGGCAACTGGTTTTCTCCGTTGAGTCTGCGCCAGGTTTTGGCGGCTGCCGTGACGAGTTTGAAGACCATGAACCGGGCGGTGTCCTGTGACAGCGCGCCCTTGGTTCGGATCGCTCCATGGCGAACGGTGGCGAACACGCTCTCGATCGGGTTGGAGGTCCGCAGATGCTCCCAATGCTCGGCCGGGTAATCGTAGAAGGTCAGCAGCGCATCACG
>NZ_NCJX01000056.1:0-26678 GCF_002282635.1 Acidiphilium sp. 34-64-41
CGAGCGTTAAGGAGGGTGCTGACATCAAACGTCAGAGGGGTCGAAATTGGACGCGATTTTCGCCCCTCAGGGGGTCGTTATTGCAAGCGAATTTACACGGTGATGGCCAAGACCCTGACGAATAAAAGTTTTTTGCTTCTTTTTTACAAAAAAGAAGTGCTTGCTTCCCTGCCCTGCCCTGCCCTGCCCTGCCCTACCCCGCCCGAAACCCGCCATCGATCGGCATAATGACGCCGTTGATCATGCCTGCTGCCGCCGAGAGGAGGAACAGTGCGACGCTTGCGATTTCTTCGGGTTTGGCGAAGCGGCGCAGGGGGATGCGGGCGAGCATGGGGTTTGATTTGGCGGGGTCGGACCAGGCGCGTTCGCCCATGGGGGTGAGGGTTATGACGGGGTTGATGCTGTTGGTGCGGATGCCGAAGGGGCCGAGTTCGTTGGCCATGGTGAGGGTCATGGAGTCGAGGGCGGCTTTGGAGGCGGCGTAGGCGACGTGGTCGGGGGTGCCCCAGAGGCTGGCGATCGAGGAGACGTTGACGATGGCGCCTGGGTGGTTGCGGCTGAGCCAATTGCGGACGACTGCCTGGGCGATGAGGAACGGGGCGCGGAGGTTGACCGCCATGATCTGGTCGAACTGGGTGGCCGTGGTTTCGGTGAAGGGGGCGAGCAGGGCGATGCCGGCGTTGTTGATCAGGTAGTCGACCGGGGCGAGGTTGGGCATCAGGGCGGTGATTGCCTCGGTGTGTTCGAGGTCGATCGTGTGGGTTTCGGCGCCGGTGGCCTGGTGGAGCGTGGCGAGATCATCAGGGGAGCGGCTGAGGGCGACGATGGTGGCGCCTTTGGCGGCGGCCATGGTGGCGAGGGCGCGGCCGATGCCTTTGCCGGCGCCGGTGATCAGGATGCGTTTGCCTTGGAACTCCGTGGTCATGCGCGCAGGGCCGCGCCGGTTTCCGCGTTGAAGAGGTGCAGGTGCGCGGCGGGGATGGCGAGGGTAGCGCGTTCGCCTTCGCGCCAGATGGTTTCGCCGCGCGGGCGGCGGAAGACGGCTTCCTCGCCATCGTCGAGGCGGAGGTGGACTTCGATTTGGGCGCCGAGATGTTCGACGACATCGACGACGCCTTCGATCATCGCCTCGCCGTCGTGGGCGGCGCCGGGGCGGGCTTCCTCGCCGCGAAAGCCGAGGAAGAGATCGGGCGGCAGGGTGCCGAGGGTGGCGGGCACGGGGGCGCGGATGCCGGCGGCCTCGATCGCGTTGGCGCCGGGGCGGTGGGCGAGGCGGATGAGGTTCATGCGGGGCGCGCCGATGAAGCGGGCGACGAAGGCGTTGGCGGGGTGCGCGTAGATTTCATCGGGCGTGCCGATCTGTTCGACGTGGCCGAAATTCATGACCGTGATGCGGTCGCCGAGGCCCATGGCCTCTTCCTGGTCGTGGGTGACGTAGATGGTGGTCATGCCGGTCTTGCGGTGGATGCGCAGGAGTTCGGCGCGCATGACGGTGCGGAGCTGGGCATCGATGTTGGAGAGGGGTTCGTCCATCAGCGAGACGGAGGGTTCGCGGGCGATGACGCGGGCGAGGGCGACGCGCTGGCGTTGGCCGCCGGAGAGGGCTTTCGGTTTGCGTTCGAGGTAGGGGGCGATTTGCACGAGGTTGGCGACGCGTTCGATCCGGCTGGCGATTTCGGCTTGGGTGACGCCGCGCAGTTTCAGGCCGAGGGCGATGTTTTCGCGCACCGTCATGTGCGGATAGAGGGCGTAGCTTTGGAAGACCATGCCGACGTCGCGCTTG
This sequence comes from Acidiphilium sp. 34-64-41, assembly GCF_002282635.1. NCBI lineage: Bacteria > Pseudomonadati > Pseudomonadota > Alphaproteobacteria > Acetobacterales > Acidocellaceae > Acidiphilium > Acidiphilium sp. 34-64-41. Next base: position 1,784 of record NZ_NCJX01000056.1, read on the forward strand.
GCGGGCGGGGTTAGGGTGACATCGGTGCCGCCGATCATGATGCGGCCGGTGGTGGGGGTTTCGAGCCCGGCGATCATGCGCAGCAGGGTGGTTTTGCCGCAGCCGGAGGGGCCGAGCAGGACCATGAATTCACCTTCGGCGACGCTGAGGTCGAGCCGTTTCAGTACCTCGGTGGCGCCGTAGCGCTTGGTGACACCGTCGATCGAGATTTGAGCCACGCGGCCTCCTTATTTCACCGCGCCGAGCGTCAGCCCGCGCGCGATATATTTATTGATCGCAATGCCGCCGACCACGACGGGGCCGGTGATCATGACAGCGCTTGCCATCACGCGGCCCCAGGGGATGATGTAGCCGCCGAGGTAGCTCATCATGACGGTTGGTGCGGTGCGGGCATCGGTGCCGGGGGTGAGGATGAAGGCGTAGAGCAGGTCGTTCCAGGCGAAGATGCCGGCGAGAATGGCGGCGACGGTGATGCCGGGCACGGTGAGCGGCAGGGTGATGCGCAGGAAGATGCCGAATTTGCTCATGCCGTCGAGCAAGGCAGCTTCTTCGAGGGCGATCGGCACGGCGCGGAACTGATCGACCAGGAGCCACACGACCAGGGGGACCACGAAGGTCTGGTAGATCAGGATCAGGACGATCGGGTTATCGATCATGCGCAGGTTCGCGGCGAGCAGGTAGAACGGGATGAGGACGACGACGGGGATCAGCATCCAGTTGGTGACGTACCAGAACTGGATCTGCGATGAGCCGCGGAAGGTGTAGCGGGCGAGGCCGTAAGCGGCGGGGGCGCCGACCGCGATGCCGAGGGCGACGGCGCCGACCGTGACGATCAATGAATTGAGCAGGGCGCGCAGGATATTGTCGTTGACGATGGCGGCGGCGTAGGAGGCGAAATGGGGTTTGAACAGCCAGACCGGCGGCAGCTGGAAAATCTGGTTCTCGGTTTTCAGCGAGGAGGCGATCATCCAGTAGAACGGGAAGATGATGATCAGGGCGATGAAGCCGAGGAAGAGGCCGTGGCCGAGCGAGAGGAGTTTGTGTTTGGTCATCGGGGTCAGACCTCGTCCTTGTAGAGAAAACTGACCACGGTTTGCGCCAGCACGATCGTGACGATCAGGGTGAGCACCGATTCCGCCGAGGCGAGGCCGACGTCGAAGCCGCGGAAGGCGATGCGCTCGATGTGCAGGGCGATCATTTGGGTGGCGTCGCCCGGGCCGCCTTTTTCGACCGAGTAGATCATGTCGAAGGTCTTGATGGTGAAGATGGTCTGGAACACGATGCTCGCCACCAGGCCGGGGCGGAGGAATGGCAGCTTGATGTAGCGGAAGCGCGCCCAGAAGCTTTCGGTTTCCAGCGTGATCGCTTCCTCGATATCCTGCGGCACGGTGGCGAGGCTGGCCGAGAGCACGAGGGCGACGAAGGGGGTCCATTCCCAGATTTGCGTCATCATCACCATGCCGAGGGCGGCGTGGGCGTTGCCGAGCCAGTCGATCGGGGCGATGCCGAGCACGTGCAGGCCGTAATTCACCACGCCGAGCTGGGTGTTGAACATCAGCTGCACCAGCATGCCGACCACGCTGGGGGTGGTTGCGATCGGCACCACCAGCAGGATCTGGACGAGGCGGCGCAGCCAGGCGTTGCGGGTCTGATCGAGCGCGAGGGCGATGGAGAGGCCGAGGCACAGCTCGATCGGCAGCGTGACGATCAGGAACAGGAAAGTGCGCAGGATCGAGGAGATGAAATCCGACGAGGTCAGGGTTTCGATGTAGTTGTCGAAGCCGTTGAACACCGGCGGGCCCATGCCCATGGTCCAGTTGTGGAACGAGAAATACGCAACGAAAACAGTGGGGTATAGCCCGACCGCCAGCAGCAGCAGGAGCGACGGGCCGACGAAGAACCACGGCTCCCACTGCCGGATGCGCGGCACTTTGACCTCGTGCAGGGTGGGTTCGGTCATGGTGTTTCCTCGCTCCGCAACGACGCGACGGGCGGGCTGGGGTGCCCGCTCGTGCGCTTGGTCAATCGACTAGATTTTCAATGCTTCGGCACGTTGATCGAATTCCAGCACCCGGTCGAGTTCATGTAGTGCTGCAGCTTGGCCGAGAGTTTTTTCAGGCCGACCGGCACGGTGTATTGGCCGGTTTCGATGTTCGAGCCGTATTGCGAGACCAGTTCGGAGAAATACGGGTAGCAGGCGATCTGGGGGCGCCAGTCCGGCACGCTGCCGTGCTCCCAGGTTTTCACCATGGGCGCGAGGTAGGGGTATTTCGCCTGCAAGGCGGGGTCGGTATCGGCGCTTGCGCGGGCGACCACCGCGCCGTTTTCGAGCAGGGGCTTGGCCATCGATTTCGAGGTGAGCCACTGGATGAACAGCCAGGTCGCGTCCTGGGTTTTTTTCGGCACCTGGGCGCTGACCATGTAGGCGAAGCCGCCGAACGCGGAATACTGGCCTTTCGGGCCGGCGGGTTCGGTGGTGACCGCGATGTCCGGCCCGGCCTTCGAACTGGTTAATGTGGTGTAGAATGCCGACCATTCGGTGACCATGGCCAACTGGCCCTGGCCCATGAGTTGCACGACCTGCGAATGGTCATCGGCGATGATGCCCTTGGGGCCGAACTTGATCAGCTTCTGGCGGAAGGTTTCGCCGGCGATCGCCTCGGGGCTGTCGAGCGTGATTTTTTTGGTCGCGGCATCGAAATAGCGGCCGCCCCAGGGCCAGAGGAACCGGGTGAAACTATCGGCGGTCTGCGTCTCGCCGCGGGCGGATTGCAGCGCGTAGGGGTAGAGATTCTTGGCCGGGTCGTAGAGTTTCGGTGCGTAATCGGTCAGCAATTCGTTCCAGGTTTTCGGCGGGCCGGAGAACCCGTGTTCCTTCAGGATTTTCTTGTTGTAGTAGAGCAGGCCGGCGTAGGAATCGAACGGCAGGCCGACCAGTTGCCCCTTGATGGTGAAGGCGTGACGCCAGACCGGGAAGAAATCCTTCACATCGATATTCGGGTCGGCGAGATCCTTGTTCGCCATGAAATCCTTGATCGGCACCACCCAGTTTGCCTTGGTGAAATCGACCGGCCAGACCACGTCGCTCAAAATGGCGTCGAACTGGCCGGAGTGGGAAACGAAATTCAGCGTCTCGGCCTTCAGGGAATTCTCGTAGGGGTAGGTCACCCATTTGACGTGAATGCCGGTTTCCTTTTCGAATTCCGGGGTCAGTTTCTGCGCTGCCTTGTAGCTCGGGCGATCGAGCCCGACCACGGTGACGGTTTCGCCTTTGTAGGGCGCAGCCGCCTGTTGCAGCGACCAGGCATGCGCGTTCGGCGCGAGCCCCAGCACGGCGGCAGCGCACGCCGAGCCCAGCAGGAGGGATTTGACGGATGGTTTCATGACGTTTCCTTCGACCGGTTGATTTAGTGCTTGGACAGGCACAGGCGTGGAGTGCGAGGACCGCCACGTCTGATTATATTTTCACCTATGCCAAAATTTATCGGTCGTTGACAACAGATATTTTATCCGTTCGGCAGAATCAGGCTTTTCAGCGCGCCATCCGCACGGGCGGCCTGCAATTCGAACGCGGTTGCGCCGTCGGCCAGGCTGAAATGATGGGTGACGATGCGCCCAACGTTCAGGCGCTTGCCGGCAACCAGATCGATCGCGCGCGGATAGACATGGCCCATTCGGCGGGAGAACTTGACCGACAACCCCTTGCGGCGGGCGAGGCCGGCGACCAGCGTGTAGGAATCGCCCTCCGGGATGCCGACCAGCACGATGCGGCCGCCGATGCGCGCGGCCTCCGCCGCGTGCTGAAACCCGGTTGGCGCATTGGTCGCTTCCAGCACCAGATCGACGCCGCGACCGTTGGTCCATCCCGCGATTTCGGAGCGGTCGGCGCCGGTCATATCCGCGCCCTCGATGCCGGCCGCCTCGGCGCGATACGCCACCGGATCGACCGCGTAGATTTTACCGACGCCCGACAGCCGGGCCAGCGCGATCATCAGCAGGCCGATCGGGCCGCAGCCGATCACCGCGACCGATTCCAGCAGGCGCGGCTTTGCCAGATCGATCGCGTGGATCGCGACACCCAGCGGTTCCAGCATCATCGTCTCATCGACGGTGAAATCCTGCGGCACCTTGATCACCTGCGCCGGATCGACCGCGATGCGCTCCGCCATCGCGCCCGGATAGGGCGGCGCGCCCATGAACACCGTGTTGGGGCACAAATTGATCTCGCCGCGATGGCACCATTCGCAATGGCCGCACGGCGTGGCCGGATCGACCGCGACCAGTTCGCCCCGCCGCAGGCCAAGCTCCGGCCGGTCTTCCAGCACATGCCCGGCGAATTCGTGGCCGGGGACGAACGGGGCCGCGATGGTCTGGCTGCTGATGCCGCCTTCCAGGTAATAATGCAGGTCGCTGCCGCACACCCCGACGCCGGCCACCGCGATCGGCACGCGGGCATTGCCGGCATCGGGCTCCGGCGCGGTTGCGATGCTGATGTCGCGGATGCCGTTGATGAACAGAGCCTGCATGATGGGTCTTTCGTGATCGGGGTTCAGGGGACCGCCGGAAACCCGGCGAGACGCGGATAGATCGTGCGGTACGCGGCGGAACAGGCCGCATAGGCGGCGACGCGCGGCGGATCGGGGTCGAACCGCGCGGTGATCGGGCCGGCCATCGCCGTTGCGGCGTCTGCGAAATCGGCGAACCAGCCGGAGGCGACCGCCGCCGCCATCGCCGCCCCCAGGGCCGACGCCTCGGCGCTTGCCGAACGCAGCACGGGAATATCCATCACGTCCGCAATGATCTGGCACCACAGATCGCTGCGGCTGCCGCCGCCGATCGCCACGATCTCGGTCACCGCCAGCCCGGTTGCCGCGACGATGCGCGCCGTTACATCGGCCTGCTCATGGGCGATGCCCTCGAACAGGGCGCGCAACAGATGCGCCCGGCCATGATGCGGCGCCAGGCCGAGAATTGCACCGCGCGCCGCACTGTCCCAATGCGGGGTCATCACGCCCAGGAAATACGGCAGCACGAACACGCCATCCGCCCCCGGCGGCAGCGCCGCGGACGCGGCCTCCAGCGTGGTCAGCGCCGCCGGATCGCCGAACAAATCGCGGGCCAGCCAGTCACACAACAACGTGCCCGACCGCAGCGAAGTTTCGAACACATAGCCCGGCCCGCCCGCGCTGATCATGGTGCGAAACGCCGTGCCGATGCGATAGGCATGGCTGTGCACGCCCGAAACGATCGCGGTGCCGAGATTGAGATAGGCGCGGCCCGGCGCATCCAGCCCGACCGCAACGCCCGCCGCCTGACCATCGCCGCCGCCGGCCGCGACCATCAGGCCCTCGGGCAAGCCCGTCTCGGCCGCTGCCTGCGCGTGCAACGCGCCGATCACGCTGCCGGGCGGCAGTGGTTCAGCGAATTGATCGGCACGAAGCCCGATCGAAGCGAGCAATTCATGGGCATAATCGCCCGTTGCCAGATCGAACACCCCGAGCGGATCGGCCGACGCGGTGCTGGTGGCGAACCGCCCGGTCAGGCGCTGCGCCAGATAGCCATGCACCTCGGCGAAATATCGGCTGGCATCGAGCGTGGCCGGCTCAACCCGCCGCATCCACGCCAATTTATACAGCGCGGGGTTCGGGTCCGGGATTTTGCCGGTGATCCGGTGCAGTTCATCTCGCCCAAAGCGCGACGCCATCGCCGCCGCATCGTCGGCAGCACGGCCATCCAGCCACAGAATCGCCGGTCGCGTCGGGCGAAACAAATCATCGAGCGGCACAATCGTCTCGCGCTGGTTCGCAATGGCCATGCCGATAAACCGCACGCCATGCGCCGCAGCCACCAACGCCCGCAACGCCGTACACGCAGCACGCCACCAATCCCCTGGGTCCTGCTCGAACCGGTTGTCGCCCAAGGCCCTGAACGCCAGCGCCGCCCGCCCCTCCGCCAGCACGACACCGCGCGCACCGAACGCGACCGCTTTTACCGCACTCGTGCTGCAATCAAGCCCTATGACGGCATCCATGCCCCGCGCATACGCCGAGCCTGGGCACCGAAGCAAGCCAAGGCGAAGGCCAAGATTATAAAAAGTTTTTTGGTTCTTTTTTACAAAAAAGAACTACTTTTTTGTAAAAAAGTAGCAAAAAACTTTTATGAATCTGGTTCTGTGCCTTTATGCTGCCGTGCCGCCGATGGTCAGGCCGGAGATTTTTATGGTGGGTTGGCCAACGCCGACCGGGACGCCTTGGCCGTTTTTGCCGCAGGTGCCGATGCCGGCGTCGAGTTCGAGGTCGCTGCCGATCATATCGACTTTGGTCAGGGCGTCGGGTCCGTTGCCGATGATGGTGGCGCCTTTGACGGGGGCGCCGATTTTGCCGTCTTCGATCATGTAGGCTTCGGAGGCGGAGAAGACGAATTTGCCGGAGGTGATATCGACCTGACCGCCGCCGAAGTTTGCGGCGTAGAGGCCGCGTTTGACGGAGCGGATCATATCATCGCGGGTGGCGTCGCCGGCGAGCATGATGGTGTTGGTCATGCGCGGCATGGGCAGGTGGGCGTAGGATTGGCGGCGGCCGTTGCCGGTGGGGGTCATGCCCATCAGGCGGGCGTTCTGGCGGTCCTGGATGTAGCCGGTGAGGATGCCGTCTTCGATCAGGACGGTGCGGTTGGTCGGGGTGCCTTCGTCATCGACGGTGAGGGAACCGCGCCGGTTGGGCAGGGTGCCGTCATCGACCACGGTGACGCCTTTGGAGCCGACGCGCTTGCCCATCAGCCCGGCGAAGGCGGAGGTTTTCTTGCGGTTGAAATCGCCTTCGAGGCCGTGGCCGATGGCTTCGTGCAGCAGGATGCCGGGCCAGCCGGCGCCGAGGACGACGGGCATTTCACCGGCGGGGGCGGCGACGCTTTCGAGGTTGAGGGCGGCTTTGCGGATCGATTCATCGACGGCGGCGCGCCAGAAATCGGGCGCGGTGACGGTGGCGTAGCTCTCGCGGCCGCCGGCGCCGTGACCGCCGGATTCGCGACGGCCGTCCTGTTCCATCACCACCGAGACGTGGAGGACGACGAGGGGGCGCACGTCGGCGACGCGGACGCCATCCGCGCGGAGGATTTCGACCACCTGCCATTCGCCGAACAGGCTCGCCATCACTTGCACCACGCGGCTGTCTTTGCCGCGGGCGTAGGCATCGATTTCGCCGAGCATGGCGGCGCGGGCGGCGAAGGGCATTTCGGCGAGCGGGTTGAGGGCGGTGTAGAGCGAGGGGCCGGCTTTGGGCGGGGCGAGGGCAACTGTGCCGGAGTCTTCGGGCCGGGCGTCCTGCAGGGTGGCGACGGCGCGGGCGAGGGCGGCATCGGTGATTTCGCCGGCGTGGGCGTAAATCGCGGCTTCGCCGGTGACCGAGCGGAGGCCGAAGCCGCGGCGGTTGTCGAAGCTGGCGTTGCGGATGCGCCCGTCATCGAGGCTGAGCATTTCGGATTCGCGGTATTCGAGGAACAATTCGCCGTCATCGGCCGGGTCGAGCACGGGGGCGATGGTGCGGCGGGCTTCGAACGCGTTCAGACCGTCGTTGCCGTGAAACAGACGGTCGGCGGTGGCGAGAGCGTCGTGCGGGGCGGCAATGATGGTATCGGGCATTATTCGGCGGCCTTCATGACAAGAGGATGTTCGGCACCGGCTGGTACCGCGCCACGCAGAGCGTGACGACAGGCGACACAGGCGGCGAGCAGCAGCACGGCGTTGAGTTCGTGGACATAGCCGAGTTCGGCCATGCCGGAGACCAGCGCGCTCATGCCCAATATATATTGCACGATGACCAATCCTGCCAGCAGCAAAAACAGATCGCGCGGTTTTGGGCCGAGCGGCGCGCGTAAGCCCTGCACGGCGGCGACCACGACGATGATGGCGGTGATGGTGGCGAGCACCCGGTGATCGAACTGCACGGTTGCCTGGTTCGCGAAGAGATTGAGCCAGAGCGGGCGGAGTTTGAAGGCGTGGGGCGGCAGGGCGTGGCCATCCATCAGCGGGAAGGTGTTGTAGACGTGGATCGCGCCGGTCGCGGCGACCAGGGCGCCGAGGCCGATGGTGGCGATGAGAAGGCCGATCGAGACGCTGAGCAGGGTGCGCAGGCCCGAGTGGCCGATGATGATGGGGAATTCGGGATTGCGGATGGTCAGCGCGGTCCAGAGCATGGCGGTGAAGATCAGCATCGCCAGCACGAAATGCGGCGCGAGGTAGAGTGGCGAGGGGTGCAGGACGCCGAACATGCCCTGATAGGTCATCAGCCAGCCCATGGTCGCTTCGCCGGCACCGGCGGCGAACAGGGCGAGCAGCCAGAGGGCGAGGCGGTTGGAGAGCCGGCCGCGCCACCAGAACCAGACGAGCGGCAGGGCGAAGACCAGCGCCATCAGGCGACCCCAGTCGCGATCGATGAACATCGGCATGAACAGCGCCTGGAATTGGGCGAGGGTCATGCTGGGGCGGAGCAGGCGGAACTGCGCGGTCTGGCGGTAGAGGTTGAACATGTGCAGCCAGGCGGCGTGGGTGAGCGGCGGGATGATGCCGGTGAGCGGGCGCCATTGCTGGATGATGAAGCCGGCGCCGATGGTGCGGGCGTGGCCGCCGCCGGCGACCATGCCGAACATCATGGCGCAGATGATCAGCAGCCAGTTGCCGATCAGCCGGTCAGGCCGCGCGTTCATGCGGCACACCGGCCGCGCAGCTCGAACCAGGCCCAGACCGCGGCGGCGAGCAGCAGGACGGCGTTCAATTGATGGACGATGCCGATATCGAGGATTTTCGAGACCAGCGTGGTGACGCCGAGGATGTATTGGATCACCAGCAGGCCGCCCATGATCAGGAAGGCGTCGCGCGCGCGGGGCGGCAGATCGGCGCGGATGGCGACCACGACGGCGGCCAGCACGACGACCGCGGCGATGGTGCCGAGCAGGCGGTGATCCCATTGGGTTGCCGCTTTGTTGAGGAAGAGATTGCTCCAGAACGGGTGCAGGGCGGCGTAATCGGGCGGCACCCATTGGCCCTGCATCAGGGGAAATGTGTTGTCGACCGTATAAGCGTGGGTGCCGGAGAGGAAGGTGCCGGCGATGATCGCGACGATGATCACCGCGATCGAGGCGAGGGCGAAGCCGCGCGCGACCTTGTATTTCGCGGCGATGGACGGTGCCAGGCGCTCGGAGTCCGGCTTGAGGACGACGAGGCCGGTGGTGAACACCGCGATCGCCAGCATGGTCGCGAAGCAATAATGGATCGAGAGGCGCCAGACCGAAACCTCGGTGAGGCCCGGCTGGAAGCCTGAGGCGACCATCCACCAGCCGATCAGGCCCTGGACGCCACCGAGGACGAACAAGGTGACCAGCCAGGGCCGCAGGCGGCGTTCCAGCCGGCCGGTCCACCAGAACCAGACCAGCGGGACGCCGAAATCGAGGCCGAGCAGGCGGCCCCACATGCGGTGAATCCATTCGGGCCAGAAGATCGCTTTGAACCCGGCGAGGTCCATATGGCTGTTGAGGAGCTGGTATTGCGGGATGGTTTTGTAGAGGGCGAACATGCGCTCCCACGCCGCATGGGTGAGCGGCGGGATGATGCCGGAGACCGGTTGCCACGCCATGATCGAGAGGCCGGCGTTGTCGTTTTGGACATAGGCGCCGATGCCGAACATTTCGACGATGAGGGCGAAGCTGATGAACAGCCAGGTCGCCACGATCCGGCGATTCTGGACCGAGGCGGCGCGATCGGCGCGGTGGGCAGGGATGGTGAAATCGGCAACGGATTGCGATGCCATGAGGCGACCTCGGGTTTTGGACTATCTGGTCGCCTGGATTTGCACCCGTTTCCGGCTTTGTAAAGCGGTGCGTTTGGCGATCCTGTCACGTCCGGGTGAGGTTTGTGCCGTCGATGATAGGCTCAGCGTGGGGCGAGATAGAGATGGTGATTGTAGATCAGCACGGTCAGCGGTCCGTAGGGTACGATCTGCGCGGGGGGGCCGAATTGGGCGGTGGCGGCGGCGAGGCAGGTGGTGGCGGCACCGCAATCGCCGGGTGAGGGCGACAGGATCAGCGCCATGCGGGAGGGTTCGCGCGCGATGGCCGGTTTTGTGTACCAATCCGGCAGGGTCTGGACCGGCTTGGGTACGAACTTGCCCTCGCTCGGGTTGAAGTCGATCGGGCGGATCGTCAGTTTGCCGTGGGTTACCCAGCCGGTCGCGTTGGCCTGGGTCCACCAATAGGGGCCGTAGCCGAATGTGATATGGCGGGCGGCAAGAAATGCGGCCATCTGCGGGATGCCGTTCAGGGCCCTCGTTGGTGTTCGGTTGTTCCAGACCACCCGGTCGCTCACCAGACCGGATGTGATGAACAGGCCGGCCAGCACGAGCAACGCGCCGCGGTCGAAGCGTGCGTTCGGCCCGCTTCCGGCGGGGCTCGCGGCGATGAGCAGCGGCACGAACACGAATATATTCGACAAATAGCGGGCGGTCACCATACCTTGCTGGAACCCGGTGACAATCAGGGCTGCCAGCATGACGAACATCGATGCCAGTGCGGTGATCGCGATAAACTGGCACCGAGCAGTGTTGATCGAACCGTTGCGGATCACGCGAAACAGGCACAGCAGGACGAGCGCAAAGAAAATGACGCAATCGATCGTCACGGCGGGCGTTGCCGGTGTCTGGCCGGAGACGGTCAATAATCCGGGCAGGATGTTGAAGAAGACCGCGATGTAGCGTGCCGCGAATGCGGCGTTTTCGATCATCTGCGACGGCGTCCCCACCGAATGACTGACTCCGGGCAGGAAACCGAGGGCGCCGAATAATCGGGTCTGCACGAGCAGGCCGACGACCAGCAACATCGCGACAATCGCGATCAGCGGTCGCCGATCCGCCCGGCCGATCACGATTAGTGAGAGTGCCGCGAGCAGCATGGGAATCATGAACGCCGCATCGGCCCAAGGGTCGGACACGGCGGCGACGAACAGGCAGACGCCTGCGCCGGCGAGCAGGATGGGGCGCCGGCGATCGAGGCATGATACCGTCAGGAGCAGGCCGATCAGGCCCCAGACCAGTGAAATACCGTGCGATACCGGATAACCCAGGAAGCCACCGTTGCCGATGGTCGGTTCACCCGCGAACAGCAGCACCATGGCAGCACCGGCACCGATCCAGCCGCCGCGCTCCCGTCCGATCAGGACACCCACCAGCAGCACGATGGCCCAGAAGAACAGCAAGCCGGTGGCGACCACGACGACCGGACGGTCGCCGAAAAGGGCGAACATCGCCGCATCGAACGGCATCAGCGACAGCAGCCAGTTGTCCTGGGTGTAGCGCCACATGGTGATGAAATGCAGACCGTAGCGATGCACGCCGTTCCAGAGCAGGACGGGGTCGGCAACGTCGGAATCGGCACCCCATAGGTGAAAGACCAGTTTCAGGCTCTGGACGAGGCCGAAGGCGATGCCGAGCACGATCGCCACGCGCATCATGGGCTGGAAAGTGCCGGTTCTGACGCGCGTTGATAGCGACATGCGACCCTGTTCCCTCGTTGAGCGTCCTGGCTCTAGCGATCCGCCGGTCGTTTCGTCAAACCGGCATCGCGGCGCCCCCTTGACCCGACCGAAGGCATCCGGCATGTAAATGGGGCTGGGACAAACACGCCCGGTTGCCGCGCCCCTTTGGGCGCACTCCCCTCGAAAGCGCCCTGATCGCATTGCCCTCCGGGCCCATCATCCATAGCGGACATATATGAATCTCGCCGAACTCAAGGCCAAATCCCCCACCGATCTGCTCAGCCTCGCTGAGGAATTGCAGGTCGAGAACGCATCGAGCCTGCGGAAGCAGGACATGATGTTCGCCATCCTCAAGGCCTATGCCGAGAACGATCAGGCGATTCATGGCGATGGCACGCTCGAAACCCTGCCGGATGGCTTCGCGTTCCTGCGCAGCCCGCAGAGCAATTATCTGCCTGGCCCGGATGATATTTACGTCTCGCCCGCGCAGATGCGCCGCTTTGGCTTGCGCACCGGCGATACTGTCGCCGGTGAAATTCGCGGGCCGAAGGATGGCGAGCGGTATTTTTCGCTGCTGAAGGTCGAGACCATTAATTTCGAGCCGCCCGATGCGGTGCGCCACCGGATCAATTTCGATAATTTGACGCCGCTCTATCCGACCGAGCGGCTTGGGATGGAGATCGAAAACGCCGAGCCGCCGCCGAAGGGTCAGCAGAAGGACAATACGGCACGGGTGATCGATCTGATCTCGCCGATCGGCAAAGGCCAGCGCGCGTTGATCGTGGCACCGCCGCGCACCGGCAAGACCGTGATGCTGCAAAGCATCGCCACCTCGATTTCGACCAATCATCCCGAGGCGTTCCTGATCGTGCTGCTGATCGATGAACGGCCCGAGGAAGTCACCGACATGGCGCGCACGGTGAAGGGTGAGGTTGTCGCCTCGACCTTTGATGAACCGGCGACCCGCCACGTGCAGGTGACCGAGATGGTGCTCGAAAAGGCCAAGCGCCTGGTCGAACACAAGCGCGACGTGGTCATTCTGCTCGACAGCATCACCCGGCTTGCCCGCGCTTATAACGCGGTGGTGCCGAGCTCCGGCAAGGTGCTGACCGGCGGTGTCGATGCCAATGCGTTGCAGAAGCCGAAGCGGTTTTTCGGTGCGGCCCGCAATATCGAGGAAGGCGGCTCGCTCACGATTATCGCGACCGCGCTGATCGATACCGGCAGCCGGATGGACGAGGTGATTTTCGAGGAATTCAAGGGCACCGGCAATTCGGAGATCATTCTTGATCGCAAATTGTCCGACAAGCGGACGTTCCCGGCGATCGACATCACCAAATCCGGCACGCGCAAGGAAGAATTGCTGGTCGAGCGGGCCACGCTGTCGAAAATGTGGGTGCTGCGGCGGATTCTCAACCCGATGGGCTCCTCCGAGGCGATGGAATTCTTGCTCGATAAGCTGAAATATAGCAAAACCAACAGCGATTTCTTTGAGGCGATGAACACGTAAACCGGCTTCATAAAAATTTTTCGGTTCTTTTTTGAAAAAAAGAACTACTTAACTTTTTTCTGATTTAAGGACGTAACGATGCCCGACGCGATGCCCCAGAACGACTATAAAGTGCGCGATTTCAGCCTGGCCGATTGGGGCCGCAAGGAAATCAGCATGGCCGAGACCGAAATGCCCGGCCTGATGGCGCTGCGCACCGAGTTCGGCGCGTCGCAGCCGCTGAAGAACGCGCGCATCGCGGGTTGCCTGCACATGACGATCCAGACCGCGGTGCTGATCGAGACGCTGATCGCGCTGGGTGCGACGGTTCGTTGGTCGTCCTGCAATATTTTCTCGACCCAGGATCACGCCGCGGCCGGCGTGGCCGCCGCCGGTGTGCCGGTGTTTGCCTGGAAAGGCATGGATGAGGACGAGTTCAACTGGTGCATCGAACAGACCGTGCGCGGGCCAGACGGCTGGACACCGAACATGATCCTCGATGACGGCGGCGACCTGACCAAGCTGATGCACGACAAATATCCCGAAATGCTGGCCGATGTGCGCGGCATTTCCGAGGAAACCACCACCGGCGTGCACCGCCTGCGCGACATGGTGAAGGCCGGCCAGCTGCTCTGCCCGGCCATCAACGTCAATGACAGCGTCACCAAGTCGAAGTTCGACAATCTGTATGGCTGTCGTGAATCGCTGGTCGATGGCATCCGCCGCGGCACCGATGTGATGATGGCCGGCAAGATCGCCGTGGTCGCCGGGTTCGGCGACCGCCGCAGCGCGCGGCGATATTTTCGTGACCGCGACCGGCAATATCGACGTGATTACGGCCGACCATATGCGCGCGATGAAAAACCGTGCCATCGTCTGCAACATCGGCCATTTCGACAGCGAAATCCAGATCGAATCCCTGCGCAACTACCGGTGGGAAAACGTCAAGCCGCAGGTCGATGAAGTCGTGTTTCCGGACGGCAAGCGCTTGATCGTGCTGTCCGAAGGCAGGCTCGTCAACCTCGGCAACGCCACCGGCCACCCCAGCTTCGTGATGTCCGCCAGCTTCACCAACCAGGTGCTCGCGCAGATCGAACTCTGGCAGGCGCCGGCAGGGAAATACAAGAACGAGGTTTACGTTCTGCCCAAGCACCTCGATGAGAAAGTCGCGGCACTTCACCTCGCCAAAGTCGGCGCGGCGCTCACCGTGCTGTCGCCCGCCCAAGCCGAATATATCGGCGTTTCCAAAACCGGCCCGTTCAAACACGACGAATACCGGTATTGAGGATCACGCGGATGGGCGGGTTCCTTGCCGTTATGGGTCTGGCCGCCTTGCTCGGCGGCATGCTGTTCTACGGCGCGGTCATGACCCCGCTGGTGTTCAGCAAACTGCCCCCCGACGTCGCCGGGCCGTTCATCCGCGCCGCCTTCCCCCGCTACTATCTGTATGTGACCACCGCCGCCGTGATCGCGAGTTTCGGCCTGCTGATCCACGGCAAACCCTGGTACGCGCTCGCCGCCATCCTTATCGCCGGCGCCACACTCTGGCTCTGGCTCGAATGGCTGCCGCATATCAACACCCTGCGCGAAGCCGGCAACCAACCCGCCTTCGACCGCGCCCATAAACTCTCGGTCTACGCCAACGGCGCCGAATTCCTCGTCGTCATCCTGCTCCTGACCGGACTCGCTGCCTGAGACGCTGGTGGCTTGTGGGTATGGGAGGCAAGTAAGGCCAGGGGCTCTGCCCCTGGACCCCGTTAAAGGCGGAGCCCTTAGTGGGGGTCGAGGGGGCAAAGCCCCCCGCCTTGCTTGCTTCCGCCCCCACGAGCCATCACCGTGTCAGATAGCGTGTCGTCAGGTGGGTTTCGAATGCGGTGGGGTCGAGGGGTTGGCCGGTGGCTTGGCGGAGCAGGTCGTTGAAGCCGAAGCTGGCGCCGTGGTGGTGGACGTTGGTGCGCAGCCAGGTGAGCAGGGGCGCGAAGTCGCCTTGGGCGAGGGCGGCATCGATGGTTGGCACGGCGGTGCGGGCGGCGGCCATGAGTTGGGCGGCGGCCATGGCGCCGAGTGTGTAGGATGGGAAGTAGCCGAACAGGCCGCAGTACCAGTGGATATCTTGCAGGCAGCCGCGCGCGTCATCGGGTGGGGTGATGTCGAGCAGGCTGCGGAGTTGGTCGGCCCAGGCGCCGGGCAGGTCGGTGACGGCGAGGTCGCCGGCGATCATGGCGGCTTCGAGGCGGTAGCGCAGGATGACGTGGGCGGGGTAGGTCATTTCATCGGCTTCGACGCGGATGAAGCTGCGTTCGACGTGACGGAGTCGTGCGGCGAGGCGGGGGAGTGTGAAGCCAGCAGGATCCTGGCCGAAGGCTTCGGCGAGGGCCGGGCCGAGGAAGCCGAGGTAGGCATCAGACCGGGCAGCCTGCATTTCGATGATGAGGGACTGGCTTTCGTGGGCGGCCATGCCGGCGGCGGTGCCGACCGGCTGGCGGGCGTGGGTGCGCGGCAGTCCGGCTTCGTAGAGGGCGTGGCCGGTTTCGTGCAGCACGCCCATCAGGGCGGAGGCGAAATCGGCTTCGTCGTAGCGGGTGGTGATGCGGATATCGGTGGGTGTGCCGCCGCAGAACGGGTGGGTGGAGCGGTCGAGCCGGGCGGCGGTGTAGTCGAGCCCGGCCTGGGCGGACAGGCGGCGGCAGAGGGCTTCCTGTGCGGCGATGGCGAAGGGGGCGGTACCGGGTGTGCGGTGTTCGCGGTTGGCCTGCAGGGCTTCGACCTGGGGCAGCGCGGTGCGGAGGAAGGTTTCGTAGCGGGTGAACACCGGGGTGATTTCGGCCGCTGTGATGCCGGGTTGGTAGGTATCGATCAGGGCATCGTAGGGGGCGAGGCCGGAGGCTGCGCTGAGGGCGGCGGCTTTTTCACGGCTCAGCGCGAGCAGGTCGGCGAGCGGCTGGGCGGCCATGCTGAAGTCGGATGCGGCGCGGGCGGCGCGCCAGATTTTTTCGCAGGTGGATGCCTGGCGGGTCAATGCCTCGACGAGGTCGCCGGGCAGGGCGACGGCCTGGGTGTGGCTGCGACGCATCAATTCCAGGTTGCGGCGTTCGGCGGGTAACGCGGGGGGGTGGGCTTCGGCGGCATCGAGATCGTCGGCGACGGCGGGTTCGACCAGCATGGCGTGGGCGATGCCCGACAGGGTTGCCAACTGGTCGGCGCGGGCGGCGGAACCGCCATCCGGCATGACGGCCGCTTCGTCCCAGCCGAGCATGGACATGGCTTCCTCGACCGTCGCCATGCGGGCGAAGCGGGTGGTGAGGCGGTGGTAGGCATTGGGGTCGGTGTTGGCGGCGATGTGGTTCATGCGGGCTCTTTCAGTTGTTTGCGGGCGTAGAACAGGAATTCCAGCACCACGACCAGTGCGAGGCCGAACCAGGTCAGGGCGTATTGCTGGGAGTTGTTCGGCGGTTGCGGCAGGCTGGCGGCGGGGATCGGGCCGCCGGCGATGGGCTGGGGGCCGAGCATGATCAGGGTGAAGTTCTGGACGTGGTGCAGGCCGAGTGCGGCGCCGATCTGGCGCGGGTCGAGCGTGTAGAACATGCGTTTGGCGGCGTTGCTCTTGGCGGCGAACGGGCCGAAATTCTGTGCTGCCTGGACATAGCCTGAGACGACCGCCGGGCCTGCCGGTACGGGGGACGGTTGGGGTGTGGTGCCTTGCACCCAGCCGAGATCGACCATGACGATATCGCCGTTGCGGCGCTGGAACGGCATGATGAGCTGCGAGCCTTGCAAGGGGCCGGCGGGGGAATTGCGGATCTGGTCGGCGAAGAACGCGGCCTTGGTGGCGAGCCAGTGGCCGGAGATGGCGACTTTTTGATAGGGCGTCGGGTGGGGCGGCAGGCGGATCGGCGGGAGGAGTTGGGCGGCGATGATTTCGCGCTGGATGCGGTCTTTGTAGTGCCAGCGGTGCACCTGCCACACGCCGAGGGTGAGCAGCAGCACGAGCATGACGAGGCTGAACACCCCCATCCCGATCAGGCGCCGCCAGCGCGCGCGCGGCGGTGCCTGATCGATCACGGGGTCAGGCATCCATCAGGCCGCGGTGATTGCGCTGCGGCCGAAATAGTAGATGCAGACGAACAGGAACAGCCAGACGACGTCGACGAAATGCCAGTACCAGGCGGCGGCTTCGAAGCCAAAATGCCGCTTGACGCTGAACTGGCCCTTGATCGCGCGGAAGAAATTCACCAGCAGGAAGGTGGTGCCGACGATGACGTGAAAGCCGTGGAAGCCGGTTGCGATGAAGAACACCGAGGGGAAGATGCCGCCGTGATAGAAGTTGAACGGCGAGTGGGTGTATTCATACCCCTGGCCGCAGAGGAAGGTGATGCCGAGCAGCACGGTGACGCCGAGACCCTGGATCATGCCGCGGCGATCGTTTTCGAGCAGCGCGTGGTGGGCCCAGGTGATGGTGGTGCCGGAGAGCAGCAGGACCATGGTGTTAAACAGCGGCACCGCGAAGGGATCGATCGTGGTGATGTGCTGGGGCGGCCAGACCGGCGCGTGGGCGTAGCCCATGTGGGAGGGGTAGAAGAAGAAGTTGAAATAGGCCCAGAAGAACGAGACGAAGAACATCACTTCGGAGCTGATGAACAGCGCCATGCCGTAGCGCATGCCGATTTGCGTGACGAGTTTGTGCAGGCCGGGCGTGCGGCTTTCGCGCACCACATCGCGCCACCAGACATACATGGTGGACACCGCGCCGAGCGTGCCGGCGATGAGGAACCAGTAGTCGTTGTAATGGGCAACGAAGATGATGCCTGCCGCGATCAGGATCGCCGAGATCGCGCCGAATACCGGCCAGAGACTCGGTTCGACCATGTGGTACGGGTGTGGCACCGTCCCTGCGATTTGGCCTTCGGCCGTGTGTAGATCACCGCTCATGTTATCAATCTCCCAGAAGGCGTCGCAAGAACCGTTGTCGTGTCATCACCACATATGCCCGGCGTGGTAAAGCTTGACGACGGCGATGGCGTAAATCAGCAGGCACAGCGCCACCATGGCGCCGAACAGGGCCCAATTCCGTCCGCGGCGGCGGCGCACGAACTCGGCTTTTTGTTCCGGAGTCCAGTTCGCGGTGGTCGGTGTGACTTGGATGCGATCGGCTTCGGTCATAGGAAATGGTCCACGACCAGAGCGCCGAAGATCAGGAACAGATAGAGGATGGAATATTTGAAGGCGGCCTTGGCCGGTGCATCGCGCGTCAGGCTGACGCCGGTGGGGTCCTGGCGATCGCGCATCACGCCGATCGCGTACCAGATGAAGGCGAGTCCGAGCACCAGGGCGCTGGCACCGTAGAACGGCCCGGCCTCGTGCAGGATGTAGGGCAGCAGCGAGATCGGCACCATCCACAGCGTGTAGCTCATCACGGCGCGGCGGGTAGCTTTGGCGCCGGCGACGACGGGCAGCATCGGTACACCGGCTTTTTCGTAATCGGCGGAGGCGAACAGCGAGAGTGACCAGAAATGCGGCGGTGTCCAGATGAAGATCAGCGCGAACAGCACGATCGGCAGGAGCGCGAGATGGCCGGTGACCGCGACCCAGCCGATGATGGGCGGGAACGCGCCGGCGGCGCCGCCGATCACGATGTTCTGCGGCGTGCGGCGCTTCAGCCACATGGTGTAGATGAAGACGTAGAAGGCGATGGACAGCGCGAGGATGGCCGCGGCGAGCACATTGGTGGCCAGCCACATCAGCAGCACGGACAGGAAGGACAGGCCGACGCCGAAGCTGAGCGCGCCGGAGGGCGAGATGCGCCCGGCGGGCACCGGGCGCTTGGCGGTGCGGCGCATGATCGCGTCGATATCGCGGTCGTACCACATGTTGATGGCACCGGCGGCGCCGGCCGCCATTGCGATGCAGAGGATGGCGGTGAAGGCGAGCACCGGGTTGAGGGGGCCGGGGGCGACCAGCAGACCGGCGGCGCCGGTGTAGACCACCAGATAGAGGACGCGCGGCTTGAGCAGAGCCAACCAGTCTGACGTGGTTGCGCCAAGGATCGCCTGATCGAGCAGCGCCGGCTCCACGGTTGCGGCCGGCGCGCTCGTGCGCATGATGGTATCACTCATTCAGACGATCCAATCCGTTATTCGTCCCGGATGATCCGCTCAGCGGATCACCGGCACGTCTTCGAACGTATGGTGCGGCGCGGGGGACGGCACGGTCCATTCCAGCGTCGTGGCACCATCGCCCCAGTAGTTGGCGGCCAGCTTCTGTTTGCCGGTGAAGATTTTGAACAGGATCACGAAGAACACCAGCGTGCTGACGCCCGACACGATGGCACCCATCGAGGAGACGTAGTTCCAGCCGGCAAACGCGGTTGGGTAATCCGGATAGCGGCGCGGCATGCCGGCGAGGCCGAGGAAATGCTGCGGGAAGAAGGTGAGGTTCACGCCGATGAAGAACAGCCAGAAATGCAGCTTGCCGAGGGTTTCGTTGTACTGCTGGCCGTACATTTTGCCGATCCAATAATAGAAGCCGGCGAAGATCGCGAACACCGAGCCCATCGATAGCACGTAGTGGAAATGTGCGATGACGAAGTAGGTGTTGTGGAGTTCGGTATCGAGGCCGGCGTTGGCGAGCACCACGCCGGTGGCGCCGCCGACCACGAACATGAAGATGAAGCCGATCGCCCAGAGCATCGGCGTCTTCAACTCGACCGAGCCGCCCCACATGGTTGCGATCCAGGAGAACACTTTCACGCCGGTCGGCACCGCGATGACCAGGGTTGCGGCCTCGAAATAGACTTTGCTGTCCATCGAGATACCGGAGACGAACATGTGATGCGCCCAGACCACGAAGCCGACGAAGCCGATCGCGACCATGGCGTAGACCATGCCGAGGTAGCCGAAGATCGGCTTTTTCGAGAAGGTGGACACCACGTGGCTGACGATGCCGAAGGCCGGCAGGATCATGATGTAGACTTCGGGATGGCCGAAGAACCAGAACAGATGCTGGAACAGCACCGGGTCGCCGCCGCCGGCGGGCTCGAAGAACGAGGTGCCGAAATTGCGGTCCATGATGAGCATGGTGATGGCGCCGGCGAGGACCGGAATGGCGAGCAGCAGCAGGAAGGCGGTGACCAGGATCGACCAGACGAACAGCGGCATTTTATGCATCGTCATGCCGGGTGCGCGCATGTTCAGGATGGTGGCGATGAAGTTGATCGCGCCGAGGAGCGAGGAGATACCGGCCAGATGGAGCGAGAACAGCGTGAAATCGACCGCCGGGCCGGGCGAATAGGTGATGTCGGACAGCGGCGGATACAGCGTCCACCCGATGCCGGAGCCGACGCCGACCAGCAGGCCGAGGTTGACGAAAATGAACCCCATGAACAGGAACCAGAAGCTCATGTTGTTGAGGCGCGGGAAGGCCATGTCCGGTGCGCCGATCATCATCGGCACCATCCAGTTGCCGAAACCGCCGATCAGCGCGGGCATGACGAGAAAGAAGATCATCAGCAGGCCGTGGGAGGTGACAATCGCGTTCCAGGCCGCGCCGTTGGTGATCAGGGTATTGCCCGGTTCGGCCAATTGCGCGCGCATGATCATGGAGAGCACGCCACCCTCGATCCCGGCGATGATCGCCCAGGTGATGTAGAGCGTGCCGATATCCTTGTGGTTCGTGCTCATCACCCAACGGCGGAAGAAGCCGGGCTGCTGATGGCTGTGGGCGGCGTGATCGTCGTGAAGCGCGGTCGCGGACATGGTCATGACCCCTGGCGGATGATGGAAACGGAATTCATAGAACTCTCAATTCGATGCGTTGCTGGCGAGCGCAAGGTGCGGTTGCGCGATCGATGCCGCTTTTGCGGCTGCGGCCTCGGCCAGGACTTCGTATTTGTGGACCGGCGGGACGTCGCCCTGCGCGGCATCGGCCTTCGCTTCGGCGAGCCAGGCCTGGAATTGCGCCATTGGCAGGGCAACGATCTCGATCGGCATATTGTCGTGGTTCATGCCGCAGATCTGGTTGCATTCGCCGTAATAGACGCCCGGCGCGTCGACCTTGGTCCATTGATGCCAGTACTGCCCCGGGATCGCGTAGCGCTGGACGCCGAGCGAGGGGATAAAGAACGAGTGCAGCACGTCGCCGCTGGTGATCTGGAAGACGATTTTCTGGTTGGCCGGGACCACCAGCGGGTGATCGACCGATAATTGCTTGATTTCGCCGGGCTTCAACTGGTTGGGCGGGATCGGGTAGGAGGTGAAATCGACCCCCTTGGCGCCGAGATATTGATATTCCCAATACCATTGATGGCCGGTGACCTTCACCGTCATGTAGGGATGTTTATAGTCCGATTGCTGAAAGATCATGTTGAGCGAGGGGACGAAAATCACGATCAGCAGCAGGGCCGGTGCGACGGTCCATATCACTTCGATCAACGTGTTGTGCGTCGTGGTCGAGGGGACGGGGTGAACCGAGGCACGGAACTTGACGACGATGTAGGCCAGCAATCCCGCGACCAGCAGCACGACACCGAACATGATCCACAGCACGAACTGCATCATCCAGTCGATGCTCTTCTGGATCGGGCTGGAGGCCGGTTGGAACCACCATTCCCAGGGTTGCGGTGCGTGGATCGGGAAGCCGGCGCTGTTTTTGGGCAGGCTGGCGGCGAGCGCGGGGTGCGCGGCGGCGGCGGAGATCAGGCCTAGGGCGAGGAGCCCGTATTTAGTCGATTGCTTCATCAATTCCGCCAATTCCGTTGCTGCGGGCCGGGTTCGCCTCGGCCGATTGGGTCCATTTATGGGGTCGGTTTCCTGAGAATAACACGCGGGTTACATAAACGCCACGAGCATTCGCAAATGTTGATATATCACCGTGCCGACAGGATCAAGGCGTGCCTGCACAACGGCGGGATCGCTGCAGCCATACGGCGTTAGGCCGGCGTGGCGTTTACCAGCGACACCAGGCGGAACAGACCGAACGGGCGCATCGGGCGTGCGGTCAGGCCGACCGCTTCGGCCGGCGCGATCAGCCGGTCGATCGCGAAATCCGGGTGCCAGCCCAGCGCGCGCGAGGCCGGCGCCATGGCGCGTTCGACCCAGGCGACCGGCCCGCCATCGGCGGCAAAATGATTGACGAACAGGATCGTGCCGCCGGGCCGCACCACGCGGCGCAGTTCCTCGGCGAGCTTGCGGGGATTGGGCACGACCGAGGCGACGAACATGGCCACTGCGATATCGAACCGGCCGGTTTCAAAGCCGGTGTCCTCGGCATCGAGTTCGAGCAGGTGATCGACATTGGTGAGGTTTTGCTGGCGCACGCGCGTGCGGGCGCGGTCGAGCATTTCGGCCGAAAGATCGATGCCGGTGATGCGCTTTTCACGCAGATATAGTGGTAGGGCGAGGCCGGTGCCGACGCCGACTTCCAGCACATCCGTGCCAGGTGCTTGGTTTACCGCGGCCACGGCGGCACGGCGTGCCGGGGCGGAAATGGCACCAAACACCGCATCGTACACGCCAGCCCAGCGACGGTAGGCCGCACGCACGGCGTCAGCGTCCAAACTACCGCGCGCCGCAAGCGGATCGGCCGAAGCCGTCTTGAAAGTGTCGCTCATGAACGCACGGTGCTCCTGTCAGTCCCCGAACCCTGCCTGATCGGCTCCCCGAAATTCAGCCGCCAGCAGAGGCGTCACATTTTCGTAACTACGCTGCTTGTTGTGGGGGATGCGGGGCTCGCATGCAAGTAGGGCATGCGAACATCGGACATATCTCAGGCCACATCCTCACGCCGATCGCGCACGCGAACATAGGCGATGTCGGCGTGTGGGCCACAATAGGGCTTGTTGTTCAACGCCGGATCGCCGCAGAAGCGGAAGGTCGCGGTACCCGGCTCGCCGATCGGCCAGCAGCAAGCCGGCGCACGGGGTGACAGGCGGATGGGCGCGGTCATGGCGGCCACCAGCGAGGGGCGGGCGGGGCGGTTGACCGGCGGGGCGGTGACCGCGGCGACCGGCGAGACCTCGGGTTTCGGCGTGACGGCCGCGGGTGGCGCCGGGATGACCGGCGCGGCTGATGGCTCGGCCAGCGATGGCAGCGTCGGGCCGGAGATCCGGCGCGGTGCTGGCTCGCGCGGCACGCTCAGCGTTGCGGGATCGCGCCGGATCGGTGAGGGCCGGGCCGGCAGGTCGAGCCGGTGCGCTTTGCCGACGACGGCATTTTTCGAGATGCCCAGGCGCCGGCCGATCTCGGCGGTGGACAAGCCCTCGTCCCACAAACTCCGAAGCCGTATGATCGCGTCGTCTGTCCAATCCATCGCCATGTCCTCATGGTTGATACAATATAGAGTAGTCCATCAACCAATCCCGCTCAATATATTGTTAAGGGGATGGAGGCAGTTTTCTGTGGACAAGTCCGATTATTTTATCGCCTCGCCGGCGAAACTGCCCCAGAAATCGGCGCGCGGCAGATAGCCGCGCCGATGGCCGGCTTCGACCGCGCACCAGGTGGCGTCCGGCTGGCAGGCGGTGATCATGCCGATCACGCCTTTGTCGAGATAGGCGACCGGTGCCGCCGTGGGGTCGGGTGCTGTGCGCATGGTGTGGCGGCCGCCGGTGACGATGAAGCTGCGCACGCCATGCAGCAGGGCTTCGTGCACCCAGCCGGTGCCGCCATCCGGGGCGACGACGTGGCGCCACACGTTGAACTCGCCGGTGATTTCCACCGGCAGGTCGAACCGGTGATAGACCCAGACGATCGGGTACTGAAAGCCGGGGCCGGCGCGCATATAGATTTGATCGGACCGGAAACTCTCGAAGCGCGGCACCGGCCAGCCGGTTGCGCTGCCTTTGGCGGGGCCGGGGCCGGAACCGGGGTTCGGCGCGTGCCAGGCTGCCAGGGTCAGGGCCAGGATCGGCAGGATCGCGGCGCGGGCCTTACGCATGGGACGGGCCGGAAAATCCACATACCGGGCAATCGGGGTCGCGTGGCACGGCGATCATGCGAAAGCGCATGTCCAGCGCGTCCCACAGCAACAGGCGGCCGGCGAGACCGGTGCCGATGCCGAGGCTTTCCTTCATCGCCTCCACCGCCTGGAGGGTGCCCATGACGCCGGTGACCGGGCCGAGCACGCCGGCTTCGGAACAGCTTGGCACCATGCCGGCGGGCGGCGCTTCGGGGTAGAGGCAGCGGTAGCACGGCAGTTCGGCTCCGGCGTGCGGCTTGAAGGTGGAAATCTGGCCTTCGAACCGCAGGACCGCCGCCGAGACCAGTGTTTTGCGCGCCCGCACGCAGGCATCGGCGACCAGGAACCGTGTTTCGAAATTATCGGTGCCATCGAGCACGATGTCGTAATCGGCGATCAGCGCGTTGGTGCTTGCCGCATCGACCCGCGCCTCGATCGGGGTGACGATGATGTCCGGGTTGATCGCCCGCATCGCCGCCGCCGCGCTGGCCACCTTGGCGCGCCCGATGCCGGCCATGGTGTGCGCGATCTGGCGCTGGAGGTTGGAGAGTTCCAGCACGTCGTGATCGACGATGCCGATGCGCCCGATGCCGGCGGCTGCAAGGTACAGCGCCGCCGGACTGCCGAGGCCGCCGGCGCCGATGATCAGCACGGATGTCGCCCGCAGCCGGGCCTGGCCGGTGCCGCCCACTTCGCGCAGGAGGATGTGGCGCGAGTAGCGGGCGATTTCGGCTTCCGAGAAATTCAGATCCATGGCGCTCGAATCGCACCACCCGCAGGATCGATCAAGAGGGCCGCCCAACCCCCGCGAACCAGAGTCGAAAAGTTTTTTGCTCCTTTTTTCACTACTGTCCGGTTAAAAGTCTAGCGAATTCAGTAGGTTATTTTCATACTGATGGGCTGGGCTGTATTCTTTTGGGTCAAGCGCTTGTTTT
>NZ_NCJX01000057.1:0-15516 GCF_002282635.1 Acidiphilium sp. 34-64-41
ACGGCGCGCGGCCGGCCCCGAGGCGGTTGAACTGCACCGCCGCAAGCTGGTGTTGGAACGGGAGAGGCGGGAGGTGAAAGCCCTCGCACGATCGATTCCTATGCCGCCGCGCGCGGGTTTTGAGGGGACATAGATGCCGACATTACGCGAGACCATCGCCAATCGCAGAACGCCCCCCAGCCCCGTCCGCAGCGCCGTCAGGGCCGATCTGAAACTGACCCGCCGCCGCCTGTATGAACTGACGCAGACGATCGACCGCCTGCTGGGCATCGACGATGATGCTGAACTGTTGGCGCGCGCGGTGCCGCTCATCAAAGCCGTGCGGCGCATCCCCGATGCGTGACACCCCCGACGCGGCCGCCCTGGCCCAACTCCGCGCCGATGCAGAGAATCCCCTGATACCTCCCAGCCGGCGCGTTGCGGCACGCCTGGCACTACGCGAGATTCGCGAAGCCGAAGCCGATGGCGGCGATTTGGCGCGGATGAGGCGCGCGTTGCTAGGCGATTGAGCCGAACGAAGACCAGCCGGCCGGCCAAAGGGTATTCAAGTTTTGAAGGGGGTCTGCGATCTGGACGCCCATAAGGGTCCGCGAATTATGAGGATCCTCGGAAAAGTCGCATCCTACTGCCGGTCATCACGGATATTGGCCTGCGGACCGCCATTGCGGAGGCGATGGCTGCGCACGCGGCCGTGCTGGCGTTTCAGCGGGGGGGGGGTGGTGCACTGATGCCGGCGCATCGTCTCAGAGTGTCGCGGATCGGGATCAGCGCAAACGCTGGGCAGAAACAAGAGATCGAAGTTTGTGACGAAAGTAATTATAAGATGGATAATTACAAAACTGCTTGGAATTATATCTTTGTTTTTAGAGCTACAACGCCGATTTTTCCAATCATTTTTTTCGATCTTCCACGCTTAAAATAAACCTGAATTTCCGTAGGAGATTTTATTTGCAACCCAGCTACCGAAACATGGATATTTATCGTCGCCCTATTGTTTTCCGATGATAACTCTACGCTAGATGAAGAGGGCTCAATAGGAAACTCCTGTTTCTCTCCCGCGATTTCGATCAAGAGAATTCCGTTATATTCAGAGGAATGTAGTGGAAATAAACTTCTTACAGCAATCGAGAATGTTGCAAATTTAAATGGGAAATGAGGCACAGATATATTGTCGCCATAAACGCCCATGTAGGAGGCTTTGTCGCCTACCTCTTGACGAATATCATCACAAAAAAGACAACAATATGCAGGAAAGGTCATTCTGACTCGAAGAGCTTTGATATCCCGTTCATATCAAGATTGAACACTCGTGCGAGCTTCCTCAACGTTTTGAGTCCGGGATTATTTTCACGTCCAGCCTCCAAAAGGGCGACCCTAGGCTGAGATGTTTCTAGTTTTGCAGCGAGATCGCTCTGAGAGAGCCCGGCAAGAAGCCGTGCTTCCTGAAGGCTTGAGGGAACTCCTTGGGTGATGCGTGCCCCCAATCTCTTTCTTGCAGCCATTAACTTAGCTGCACGGCCCGCCGCAATCTGCTTTTTGAGCAGAGCATCAACTGTTTGCACATTAGGGGGGGCTTTGGCGTCCAAGTGATCGGTTTGCCAATCAATCTTCACGACCCCAGGTGCGTCGGTGGACATGGCTTTGCCCGAACCAATCACCACAAGAACCGGTTCAACAGCGCTTTTCGGATCAGCGCTATTACCCGACGTGAATCCCGAGGCCGCGGCACGCAGTTTTGATTCTGTCGACAAGGCTTGCGTCGCTTTCATAATTCCTATCCCTGTGCATCACGGCTAACAAATAAATACAATCACCGTGGCACGCATATATAAGCCGGTAAGACAACAATTTTCCCGGATCAGATAACTCATAAATCCGTGCTCGCCACAACGACCGGCCCCAGACATCGAATTTTAAAAGTCGCGAAACCTGAACCCGGCCGTGCTTGGCCTGGTGGATACGCAAAGACTTTCGAAAACTCTCTGAACCACCGATCTCTTCAATTAGAACGAGTAAGTCGGATGCCGCATCTTCGTCTGCCTCCCAAAGATCATCTAAGTCTCTGTCTGCGTCATTGTGCACATAGAACGAGGTCATTTATATACCGTCGGCGGTATGTTGTCGAGAGTTTGTCGTGTGAAACCGGTGGATAACGTGGGCTAAAATTAGTATGTTAAGCTAACAGTTGGCGTCGATTAAGTCGAATCCATCGCCGAGTAAAAATTGCCCGGAATTAATACGTCGCATTCACCTGTTATTCACCAACGCCGAATAAACTACTGGCGACGCCCATGGCCTGCCGATATGGCGCGCGGAAATATTCCCGCCGCGCCGCTCCTTGGCGAGGGGAGAACACTATCGCGGCCATGGGTGCACCGATCGCCGTTACACCTGGACTCGGCCCATGCTCGCCTAAAATCGACATGGCCTAGCCCGGACGCGCCATCCCCTACCATCGCCACCGTATCGCCGGCACGCCCCCGCCATCGCTGGCATAGCGTGACGGCACCGGCCGCGCGTCGACCAGCGCCGCAAAGCTATCGGACCTATCGGACCTAACGGAGTAGGGGTATTTTTGCTGAAATCACTCTCGATAAGGCAAAGGGGATGCCTCTTTGCCATAGAGCGTTTTCAGGGCGGCTACTCCGTTACGGTTCACGACCGTTCGCCCCTATTCGCGCTCTATTGGTATTCCGTCCGGTATCCCGACACTACCGAAACGATTTTTTAATGAGTGATTACAATGGCTTGCGCGCCTATCATGGTGGAAGGGGTTGGATTCGAACCAACGTAGGCGTACGCCAGCGGATTTACAGTCCGCCCCCTTTAGCCACTCGGGCACCCTTCCGCCGCCCGTATTCTGCGATCAGCGCAGCCTTGTCAACGCCGCCGCACGCATTGATGGGGGCCACGCGTTGAAAGCACGGGGCCGGTATTCCCAAAAGTTTTTCGTCTGGTTTTGACAGAAATGGTGCAGCCTTGTCTTCAATGACGCCGGCGGGGCAGCATCGTTGTCAACGCGGCGATCCACAGGCTAGACAGCCGCATGGATCAGCGCGACCCCCACCGTAAACCGAAGCCACGCCACTCTGGCCCGCCGCCGCAGCGCGGCCGCCACGAGGGCGAACGCCGGCCTGCCGCCGCATCCGGTCTGTGGCTCTACGGGATGCATCCGGTCGAAGCAGCACTTGCCAACCCCGCCCGCCGCCTGCGCCGCCTGGTACTGACCGAGGAGGCCGAGGCCGCACTGGCCGCGCGCCTGCCGAAACCCTGGGCGATCCAGGCGGAGCGGATCGATCGCGACCGGCTCGATGCGATGCTCGGACGCGGCATCGTGCATCAGGGCATCGCGCTGCAGACCGACCCGCTGGCCTCGCCCAGCCTGGCCGACGCGCTCAAGCGCCCCGGCCCGGTGCTGGTGCTCGATCAGATCACCGATCCCCGCAATGTCGGTGCGATCATGCGCTCCGCCCAGGCGTTCGGTGCGGCGCTGGTGATCGCGCAGGAACGCAACGCGCCCGAGGAGGGCGGCGCACTCGCCAAGGCCGCGTCCGGCGCGCTCGAACGGATTCCCCTGTTGCGCACGGTGAATATCGCGCGCGCGCTGATCGCCCTGAAAGCCGCCGATCTCTGGGTGATGGGGCTGGATGCTGCCGGCAGCACCCGCTTGTCCGGCCCGTCGCTGGGTGGGCGGCGCGCGGCTTTGGTGCTGGGGGCCGAGGGCGAGGGCCTGCGCCGCTTGACCCGTGAGACCTGCGATGAACTGGTTTCGCTCGCCATGCCGGGCGGCATGGAGAGCCTGAACGTTTCAGCCGCCGCCGCCGTCGCGCTTTACGAGATCATCCGGTAGGCGAAATCATCGACCGCTTCGCCGCTTTCGGCGATCGCGAGCGCCGCCATCATGGCGTGATCGGGCGAGAGGCCGCAGGCCGGGTCGGTCGCGCCGGCATCGCCGGTCAGGGCGAGCGCCTGGCAGCGGCAGCCGCCCCAGTCGATTTCGGCGCGGGCGCAGCCCTGGCACGGTGGTGCCATCCAGCTGGTGCCGCGATATTTTTCGAACGCGGATGAGTGCGCCCAGATGTCACCGACGCTTCGCTCGGTCACCCGCTCGAACACCAGACCCGGCAGCGTTTCCGCCGCGTGGCAGGGTAGCATCTTGCCGGAGGGCGTGATGTTGAAAAACTGCCGCGCCCAGCCGCCCATGCAGGCTTTCGGCCGCGCCGCATAGTAATCGGGCACCACGTAATCGATCGTCAGCGTGCCGGCGAGGTTCGCGCGCGCCGCCGTGACGATGCGGGTCGCTTCGTCGAGCTGCGCCCGCGTTGGGATCAGCGCGGCGCGATTTTTCAGTGCCCAGCCGTAATACTGGACATGCGCGACCTCGATCCGCTGCGCGCCGGCATCGACCGCGAGATCGATCATGGCGCTCAGCTGATGCAGGTTCTGGCGGTGCACCACGGCGTTCAGCGTGAGCGCCAGCCCGGCGTCGCGCACCAGTTGCGCCGCGGCCAGTTTTTTTTCATGGGCATCGCGAAACCCGGCGACATGGTCGGCCACCGCCGCATCGGCGCCCTGGAAACTGATCTGCACATGGTCGAGCCCGGCATCGGCCAGTTCGGCCATCCGCGCCGCATTCAGCAACACCGCGGAGGTGATCAGGTTGGTGTAGAGCCCCTCGGCGCGGGCGTGGCGCACGAGCTCCGGCAGGTCGGACCGCACCATTGGCTCGCCGCCGGAAAAATGCGCCTGGAGAATGCCGATGCCGGCGGCCTCGCTGATCACGCGCTTCCAGGTCGCGGTATCCAGCTCATCGCGCGCCCGCTCCAGCGCCAGCGGGTTGGAACAATAGGGGCATTTCAGCGGACAGCGATGGGTCAGTTCCATCAGCATTGCCAAAGGCGGGGCCAAAGGCGGAGCCAGGCTCGGTGCCACACGGTCGTTCATGATGCGATCATACTCTTGTCGGCAAGGTCGTTGAGCATTTCGAGGCAATCGGCCAGCACCGCATCGCGTGGCGCTTCGTAACGCGTGGCGAGACGATCGGCGATCTCGGCCACGTTCACCACGCCATCGCAGCATTCGAGCACCGCAACCGCGATCGCATCCGGCATGATCACCCGTTCCGGCGCCAGCAGCACGTGGCAGTTGCGCGCGGCATCGAACCGGAAACGCACATGCCGCGCGAGACGTGGAACACTGGCCGCGGTCAGGCTCACGACCAGTCGCCGCCATGGCCGAACGCGCCCGGCGGGATCATGCCGGGCAACACATAGGCATGGTGCAATGCATCGAGCTGCGCCCACAGCACATCGCATTTGAAACCCAGCGCCGCGATCACCGCGCGCTGCTGTTCGGGCGTGCGGGCGTGGCGCTTGACGTAATCGAGCGCGAAATCCGCATCGCGCGGCGCCTGGTCGAGCCGCGCGTTGAAATAGGAGAGCGTCTCCTTGGTGATGAACGCATAGCCCGCCAGCATGCCGGAGACCCGCTCGGAGATGATGCTGGGCGAGAACATTTCGGTCAGCGACGAGGCGACCGCTTCGAGCAGCGGTTTGTCGCGCACGAAATCGATATAGGCCTGCACCGCAAACCTTGTTGCTGGCAGGGCGCGGTGCCGGCTGGTCACCATGTCCCGATCGAGGCCGAGCCCTTCGGTCAGCGCGATCCAGCGCACGATGCCGCCCTCGCCTTCGGCCATACCATCGTGATCGACCAACCGCTGGCGCCAAAGCCGCCGCAAATCAGCGTCCTCGGTGCGGGCGATCAGGGTGGCGTCCTTGATCGGGATTGCGGCCTGGTAGCAATAACGGTTGAGCGCCCAGGCCTGGACCTGGCGCTGATTCAGCGCGCCGCCATGCAGCAACTGATGAAACGGGTGGCGATTGTGGTAGCGCGCCGCACCGAGGGCACGGAGTTCGGCTTCGAGTTCGTCGGCACTCATCAGCACGGTCATAGGTTCAGCTCCAATCCGTCATGCGCGACGATCCATCCGGCGCGTTCCGCCTGTTCGCGCTCGGGCGAATCATCCAGGATCATCGGGTTGCTGTTGTTAATATGAACGAAAATCTTGCGGCCGATGCCGAGCCCTTCCATTGCGGCGAGCGTGCCGTCCGGCCCGCTGACGCTGATATGCCCCATGCGGCGGCCGGTTTTCGGCAGCAGACCGGCATCGATCATCTCGTTATCGTGCCAGAGCGTGCCATCGAACAACACGACCGGCGCGCCGCGCAGGCGGGCTGCCAGGTCGGGGGTCACGGCGGCGCAGGCGGGGATGTAGTA
This sequence comes from Acidiphilium sp. 34-64-41, assembly GCF_002282635.1. Lineage (NCBI taxonomy): Bacteria > Pseudomonadati > Pseudomonadota > Alphaproteobacteria > Acetobacterales > Acidocellaceae > Acidiphilium > Acidiphilium sp. 34-64-41. The sequence continues at coordinate 6,280 of NZ_NCJX01000057.1, forward strand.
GAGGCAAGCACCGTCGGCGCCGGTGATTTTCACCCCCAGCGTATCGCCTTCCGATGACCCCAGATCGGCGCGGCTGGTATCCTCGGCATAGAGTGCCACTTTGCCCGGCACCGCGAACGGCTCGACCGTGATGCCCAGATCCTGTCCCGCCGCATCCTGCAAGGGCGTCGTGCGATTCTGATCGAGCCGCCGGCGCGGCACCAGATCGGGGGCAAGCACCCGAAAGATAACGCTGGCATCGAGCAGATCGAGAATCCGCTGCCCCGCGTACAAGGCGAACCGCTGGCCCTCGCGCAGATTGAGCAGCCCTGCCGTGAAATCGACATCGCCGCCGGTCAGCACGACCGCGGCAATCGGGCTGTCGCGCAAGCCCTGGCGCGGGTGCAACGCCTTGGTGGCCAGAATCTGCTCGCGCAGATCGGGCGAGGCGTTGAAAATCACGTAATCCGAACCGTTGCCGCTGACCGCAATGGCCGCTTGCGTGCGCGGCCGCGCGGCCGGATCGCCGGAGCGCGCACGCGCGCAGTTCCGGCATGCGCAATTCCATTGCGGAAAACCGCCACCTGCGGCCGCACCAAGGATGATCAGTTTCATGGTCGGTTGAAAATTGCCGGAACCGGTGGCACGCACCGGTCCCGGCGCCTATCAGTCAATCAGTCGATGTCGGCGCAGGCGTAGCAGTTGATCTCGGTGCCAACGGCGATTTCGACCAGCTTCGGTTTCGTCCACATGGTTGTTTCTCCTAGTTGTTGCGTTAGCGGCGGTGTTGCCCACCTTGTCCCCACGTATGCGGAGATATGCAACCATAAGACGACAATTTTTCTATGCAAGCCCCGGTCGCGGCCCCAACAATGGCCAAGTTTGCCGCGGGGTTTACCGGTGGCTGGTGTTGACCATGCAGCAGGTGAAGTGGCTGGGTTGGGTGTTGGTTTCGGCTGCGGTGGGAAAGAACTGGTTCGGGGTGAAATGCTTCGCCTGAAAATAGGAGAGCAGCCCGAGATAGTGGGGCAGATCTTCGAACTGGCGATCGGTGTAGAGTTCGGTCTGGATGGCGGCGATGGTACCGAGCGCGTGCTCGCCACCGTGTAATATGGCGCGATCGCGCGCGTTGGTCATCGAGTTTCAGGAAAATATGTCGTGCTCTGGTGCGTGTCCGCAGCGCGGGAACGATGTCGTCGAGCGTGCGGACCGGGATTGTCTGGCGTTTGATCTGGGCCGTGTGACGGGCGGGAAGCCGTTGCGTGTTGGGCGGGGGCACCGGGCGAAAATTCTGGAGGTCGATCACGTTGAGCGGCAGGTCGCCGAGGGCCTCGCCGAGTGCGGCATGTTCGACCTGCCACATTGGGTCGATGCTGGCGCGGTGCTGGAGAGTGGCGAAGGATGCGGGGATCGGCTCGAACGAGGCGATCGGGCCGGTGTAGCCGACGTGATCGCGCAAAAGCGTGCCGAACTGGCCCTGATCCGCCCCCACATCGATCACGAGGTCGATCTTCAGGGATTTGAACAGCGCGGCGAGGTGCGCGGCCATGGCGATCTCGCCGGACGGCGGGGTGGTGGCGCGGTGTGTGCCGAAACTGTCGAGCATGGCGCCGATGGTGGATTTCAGGGTCGGTCTCATCTGCACAGAATGACCGGAATTGATGAAGATTTCGTAAAGATCCGTGCTCGAATTTGCGAAATTGCGGTCAGATCGGTGCAGCGGCGATGTCGGTATGGGTGAAGCCCTCGCCCAGGAACAGAAGTTTGGCGTCGTTGCTGCGCGCACAGGCATAGGCGAAGCAATCGCCCATGGTGAGGCCGGCTTTGTGGCGACCCGTGCCGAACCGCCCGTAGGCTTCGGCGGCGATGGCGAATTCGGCGGCGGCGATGGGCACCATGCGCAGGCTGAGGCGGGCGAGAAAGTGCTCGACGCGGTTGCGCGCCAGATCGGGTGGCATCGCGTAACTGCGGCACAGGGCGGCGGTGGTTTCCCATGCCGAAACGGCGGAATACAGCCGGTCCTGCGCGGCCTCCAGCCGATCTGCCAGAGCGATGGCATCGGGCTCGCGCGCGAGGATTGCGACCAAAGCGGAGGCGTCCGCAAAGATTTTCACGGCTCGCCCGACAGATCGTCGAAGAATGCCTTGTCGGCCGGCAGGCCGGTTTTCGGCGGCAACGGAAATTCCGCCCAGAGTTGGCGTAGCTGGTCGCGCAGCGGAACCGCTGCCCGATCGTGATCGAGCGCGGCGCGGACGGCTTGTTTGACGGCGTCCTGCTTGGTGCAGCCGCGTGTCCGCGCAAGTTCGGCGACCAGGGCGGCGGCTTCGTCATCCTTGATATAGAGCGGCATCGGCACTCCTGACCGGTTGAATATCCGATTTTTTGTAATTGGATATTCGGACCGGGACAAGGGTTGGAAACGCCGCCGCCGCTGGCCATGTCGTGCAGGAACCACGAGCGGGGATGAGCCATGGATGAAGCACGGCGGGTTGCATTGGTCTCGGGTGGCGGGCGCGGCATCGGGGCGGCGATCGCGGCGCGCTTGGCGGTGTCGGGCCATGCGGTGATTGCGGCGGATCGCGATATCGCCGGCCTGACGGCACCGGATGGTGTGCGCCTGGTGGCCTGCGATGTCAGCGATGAGGCGGCGGTGGCGGCGTTGCTCGATCGCGTGCGCGCCGAACACGGCCGGCTCGATGCGCTGGTGTGCAATGCGGGGTTCATGATCCGCAAGCCGATCGGCCAGTTGTGTCTGGCGGAATGGCGATCGGTGATCGATACGCATCTGACCAGTATTTTTCTGCTGGTGCGGGCGGCCGAGCCGCTGCTGCGCGCGGCAAAGGGTGCCGTGGTCACCATGGCCTCGACCCGGGCACGGATGTCCGAGCCCGACACGGAATCCTATGCGGCGGCCAAGGGCGGCATCGTCGCGCTGACCCATGCGCTGGCGATGTCGCTGGGGCCGGACGTGCGGGTGAACTGCATCAGCCCCGGCTGGATCGACACGCAGGGCCATGCGTTATCCGCGCGCGATCACGCGCAACACCCGGTCGGGCGGGTCGGCACGGTCGATGATATCGCCGCGCTGGCGGCGTTTCTGCTCGGGGCCGAAAGCGGCTTCATCACCGGGGCCGAATTCGTCGCCGATGGCGGCATGACGCGCAAGATGATCTATGCGGAATAGCCTGGTGGTGGCCGTGATGCTGGCGTCCACGCTGCCCGCGGCGGCACAGACGCCCTATGGCGCCGGGCCGACCGCGCAACTGCCGCCGCCGCCGCCGATCGTGCTGCCGCCGCAACCCAAGCCGCCGAAGCTCGAGCATCTGCCCAAGGTTCATGCCGAGGGCCTGCTCGGCCAGCCGGTGGTGGATGCGAAAGGCGCGGTGATCGGCCACGTGGTCAATGTGCTGATCGATCAGTCAGGCAAGCCAAAGGCAGCGGTGGTGGAGTTTGCCGGGTTTCTCGGCGTTGGCGATCGCAAAATCGCGGTGGCGTGGAGCGCATTGCATTTTTCCGTAGTCAAGGAGCAGATCGCGATCGTGGTGACGCTCGACGCCGCGAAGCTCAAGGCGTTGCCGGAATATCAGGCGACCGACCGTTCTGTGCCAGTTGCGGTGGCCAGAACCCAGCACGCCAAGCCGCCATTGCGCGCCAAAGCGGTGCCTTGAGCGAGGCCCAGGGTTCGCAACGCAGCCTGCGCGGGCTGGACTGGCTGAATTTTTGCGTGGCCGATGTGCAGACCGGCTTCGGCCCGTTCATCGCGATCTATCTGACCACCCAGCGCTGGACTGATCTCGCGATCGGCAGCGTGCTCTCGCTCGGCACGCTGGTCGCCATGGCCAGCCAGTTGCCGGCCGGCGCGCTGGTGGACTGGATGCCGAGCAAACGGCTGGCGGCGGCCATGGCGATCGGCGCCATCACCGCAAGCGCCCTGCTGTTCGTCCTGATGCCGAGCCATTTCGGCATCGGCCTGGCCGAGGTGATGCATGGTTTCGCCAGTTGCATGCTGAACCCGGCGATCGCGGCGGTGACCATCACGATGGTCGGCTCCGCCGCGCTCGGCGAGCGGTTGGGGCGGAATGCGCGCTATGCCTCGCTCGGCAACGGTGTCGCGGCGGCGGTGATGGGCGCGTGCGGCTATTATTTCGCACCGGGCTCGGTGTTCTGGCTGACCGCGCTGCTCGGCGCGCCCTCGCTGTTCGCGCTGTCGCGGATCGAATCGCAGCGCACGGTGCGAGCGCGGATGGTGGCGACGCAGCCGCGGCGTGGCACGGTTGCCGAGTTGCGCGCCTTGTTCCTCGATCGGCGGTTGCTGGCGTTCATGGTCTGCATCGTGATGTTTCAGATGGCGGATGCCGCGATGCTGCCGTTCGTCGGCAGTGAACTGGCGGCGAAGGCGGGCAATGTCGCCAATCTGGTGATCGCGGCGTGCATCGTGGCACCACAGGCGGTGGTGGCGCTGATGTCGCCCTGGGTCGGCCGCGCGGCGCAGCGCTACGGCCGGCGGGCGGTGCTGCTGCTGGGGTTCGGCGCCGAACCGGTGCGCGGATTGCTGTTCGGCCTGGTCGCGGCGCCGGTGCCAGTGGTGCTGATCCAGTCGATCGATGGGATCAGTGCCGCGGTGATCGGCGTGCTGCTGCCCTTGATCGCGGCGGATATCGCGCGCGAGCGGGGGCACTTCAACCTGATCATGGGGGCGATCGGGCTGGCGGTCGGGCTGGGGGCGACGGTGAGCACGGCGGCGGCCGGGGCAATCGCCAGCCGGATCGGCGATCACGCGGCGTTTTTCGCGCTCGCCGCGGCCGGGCTGATCGCGACTTTGCTGGTGTGGTTGCTGATGCCCGAGACCGAGCCGGCTCAGCCGACGATGATGCCGCCTTCGGTGCGGATGAACGACAGCGCGACCGGCTGACCGCCGAGGCCGAGGTTTTCGATCGTCAGCCGGTCGATCCCGGCGGGGAGTACCGGGCTATCGGCGGTCGCGCGACCGCTGGCCGGATCGAGCCTGATGCCGAGGCAGGCATCGAGCAATGCAGGCAGCGTGCCCGCCGCCCAGGCCTGCGGCGCGCAGGCGACCGGGTAAGCGGTTGGCGCATGGCCGGGCTGGCGCGGAAAGCCGCAGAACAATTCGGGCAGCCGGTAGCGCTCGGCCCAGGCACTGGTCGCGAGCATGGCATCGAACAGATGTGTCGCCGCCGCCCGGTAGCCGTAGCGGGCGAGGCCAAGGCCGATCAGCGCGTTGTCGTGCGGCCAGACCGAGCCGTTGTGATAGGACATCGGGTTGAAGCGGGGCTGGCCGCGCGCGAGCGTGCGGATGCCCCAGCCGGAGAAGAAATCGGGCCCCATCAGCCGGGTAGCGACGGCTTCAGCACGGCCGGGCAGGGCGATGCCGGTGAACAGCGCGTGGCCGGCGTTGGAGGCAAGCACGCGGCAGGGGCGTTTCGCGCCATCGAGGGCGAGGACGTAAAACTGTTGTTCAACGTCCCAGAACACCGCATCGAACCGGGCACGCAGCCCAGCGGCCTGGGTGGTAAGAAATGTCGCGCGGTCGGCATCACCCAGCGCGGCGGCCATGCCGGCGGCGGCGGTTTTCGCGCCATAGACGTAGGCCTGCACCTCGCACAGCGCGATCGGGCCGGTGGCGAGCGTCCCATCCGCGTGGAAAATGGAATCACGGCTGTCCTTCCAACCCTGGTTGGCGAGGCCGTGGCCGGTCTTGCGGCCGTACTCGACGAAACCGTCGCCGTCTTCATCGCCCGGCCCGTCGATCCAGCCCAATGCGGCTTCGATGTTCGGCCAGATGCTGCGGATGAACGCGGTATCACCCGTGCGCGCATGGTAGGCGCCTGCGAGCATCACGAACAACGGCGTGGCATCGACCGAACCGTAATACCGGCGGAACGGCACTTCGCCGAGCCGGGCCATTTCACCATCGCGGCATTCGTGCAGGATTTTGCCGGGCTCGGCATCGGCGGCGGCATCGGTCGTGGTGGCCTGGTTGGCGGCGAGGAAGCCGAGCACGCCGCGCGCGAGGCCGGGTGCCAGCCAGAGCACCTGCAGCGCGGTGATGATCGCATCGCGGCCGAACGCGGTGGAGAACCACGGCACGCCGGCATAGGGGTAGGGGCCGTATTCGGTCGCGGTGGTCAGCATGATCAGATCATCGCGGGCGCGCAGCAGGGCCGTGTTGACCAGCGCATTGCCGGTGATCACGCTCGCGGCCTGCCGGCGCAGCGCGCGCCGGCCGCGCGCGGCGGCCTTATGGGCGGCACGAAAGTTTTCGATGCAGGCCTGATCGTCATCGGCTCCGCATTGCGCGGCGATCGCGATGCGCGCGGTCGCACCCGGCGCGAGGATGAGGCGGTACTGCGCTTCATCCGCCTCGATCCGCGCCGGTCTCGGGTCGAAATCGAGCCGGGTCCAGCGGCGCACGCCATCGAGGCCCCGGCAGGCGAGCGTCGCGCAATGGGCGCTGGTGCTCGGCGCATCGAGCATGCCGTGGCGGGCGCGCTTCGTGCCGCGGATTTCGAACAGATCGGCAAAATCGGCCGCAAAGCCGATCCCGACAGTAAGGGTCTGGGGTGTGCGCGACCAGTTGCCGAGCGTGAGCGCATCGTGGCGGGTGCCGCGCCAGACAAAGGTTTCACGCCGGAGCGAGATTTCGTTCGCATCGTCGCCCATATCGGTCACGCCATCGGGCGCGGCGGCGGCCAGATCGCAGACCAGGGTCGCGTTGTCGGTGCTGATCGCACCGCTCAGCAGGCGCGGCCGCGCGCCGTTTAACGTCACGGTAAGGCGCGAGAGATGGCGCGTGTCGTGGAAATAGACGCCTTCGCTGCCGGCGCTCATATCGCCGGTGATGCCGAGAATGGCGAAGCAATCGTCCGATTTCAGCGTATAGGGGCGATCTTCGGCATGAATGGCATCGGCCGCGACGGGGAAAGTCTTGTCGTCCAGCGGGTTAGGATTGGTCATGCGCAACTCCTGTGACGGGGGTTGAGCATGTAGTCTATCACGCATCGACGGCGTGGCCGATTCTGGTAAAAGCAAGGTGAAGTGAAGCGTTTCTTTTTTGAAAAAAAGAAGCAAAAAACTTTCTGAATCTGGGGCACGGGCGGTTTCACTGGCACGGGCCCAGATTGATAAAGTTTTTTTTGCTTCTTTTTTGTTCACAAAAAAGAAGACCTTACTCTTGCCCTGCCTTGCCCCTTTTTCGCCGGGCGCTTGACCCGCGCGGCGGATTTGGCGATATAGCGGCGCAACACCGCGTCACGGGGTCCGTAGCGCGGCTAATCTTGTATTACCTATCACCGACCCGGCGTGAGCTGGGCATTGGATCGAGGCCTGCGTTATGACCCGTCGCTGCGAAATCACTGGCAAGAGCGTGCTTACCGGCAACAATGTCAGCCATGCGAACAACAAATCGCGCCGGCGGTTTCTGCCGAATTTGCAGGACAGCTCGGTGCAGTCCGAAGCGCTGGGCCATTCGGTGCGCCTGCGCGTCACGCCGCGCGGCCTTTCGACGATCGAGCACAAGGGTGGTCTCGATGCATTCCTGCTGACCACCCCGAACCGCAAGCTCACCGACGAAGCGCTGACGCTGAAGCGCCGGGTGATCAAGGCGGCGGCGAAGCGCGAGGCGAAATCGGCCTGAGCTGCCGATTTCTTTGGTTGGACTCGCCAAAAGACCCGTCCTTCGTGGCGGGTTTATTGTTTTGTAACTTCTACCTGACATAGGGTGATTGCGGTCCGGCGCAAAATTCCGGTAGACTCCGATTCGGCGCCGGCGATCCCGCCGTCAGCTTGACTTCTGTACTCAGGAGGAGACCCCGCGTATGACCTCCCTGGCCTCCCAGACCGCCGATCCGGTCGGCAACCCCCTCGATATCGTCGAACAAGTGATCGCCGCCAATGATTGGGCGTTCGATCGGCGCAGCGACAGTGAAATCGCCGCCGAAGCGCCCGGCCGCTGGTGCGACTACGGGCTGTATTTTTCCTGGTCGCACGAAATCTCCGTGATGCATTTCTCCTGCGCCTTCGATTTGAAAGCGCCGGAACGCCGCCGCAAGGCGTTGTACGAGCTGCTGGCGCGCGCCAACGAAAAACTCTGGATCGGCCATTTCGGCATGGATCAGGACGACGGCATGCCGGTGTTTCGCCACTCCGTCCTCCTGCGCGGTGCCACCGCCGCCTCGGCCGAAAGCGTCGAAGACATGGTCGATATCGCCGTCACCGAATGCGAGCGGTTTTTCCCCGCATTCCAGTTCGTGCTGTGGGGCGGCAAATCACCCGATGACGCACTGGCCGCCGCAATGCTGGAGTGCGTCGGCGAAGCATGACAACCGGGTTGCCGCCGCTGCTGCTGGTCGGCGGCGGTAAAATGGGCGCCGCAATGCTTGCCGGTTGGCGCGAGCGCGGCATCACCCGCGTCGTCGTGATCGATCCCGGCGCCGGGGCCCAGGCGCTTGCGGGGGATGGCGTGGAAATCGTTGCGTCGCTCGCCGATGTGCCGGCGGATTTCGCTCCACAGGCCATCGTGCTCGCCGTTAAACCGCAAATCGCACCCATCGCCGTGCCGCCGCTGGCACGGTTCGCCGGCAGCGCCCTGTTCGTCTCGATCATGGCCGGCAAAACCATCGATTGGCTCGCCACCCACCTGGGCGGCAACGCCGCGATCGTGCGGGCCATGCCCAATACCCCCGCCGCGATCCGCCAAGGCATCACGGTCGCCTGCGCCGGCCCCACCGTCGCGCCCACGCAACGCGATCTGGCCGAAACACTGCTCGCAGCCGTCGGTGCCATCGAATTCGTCACCGCGGAAAAATTGCTCGACCCCGTCACCGCCGTCTCCGGCGGGGGCCCCGCCTACGTGTTCCTGCTGGTCGAACTGCTCGAAGCCGCCGCAATCGACCAAGGAATCCCACCACAACTGGCCACGCAACTGGCGCGCCAGACCATCATCGGCGCCGCCGGACTCCTCGCCGCCAGCCCCGAATCCGCCGCCGACCTGCGGCGCGCCGTCACCAGCCCCAACGGCACCACCGAACGCGCCCTGGCAATCCTGATGGCGCCCGACAGCTGGCCACACGCAATCAACACCGCCATCGACGCCGCAACCGCCCGCTCCCGCGCCCTCGGGCAGGAGGGTTAGATCGATCGCTGGTGGTGGGGGCTTTAGGAGCAAGGAAGGCGGGGGGCTTTGCCCCCTCGACCCCCACTAAGGGCTCCGCCCTTAGTGGGGGTCGAGGGGGCAAAGCC
>NZ_NCJX01000058.1:0-22653 GCF_002282635.1 Acidiphilium sp. 34-64-41
GCGGCGCCGAGGCGCCAACCTATGCCCAGCTTTATTCGGGAGCATGGGTCCACCCCACATGTAGTGGGTGTCTGACTTAACCGGATAGGCACGCATCATTCCTTGCGTTGCCAGCCGCGCGCCGCCCGTGGCGCCAAGCCTGACCGGGACAGCGCAATCAAAGCGCAGATCGGGCACCACGGCAATGCCGCGCGATCGATGCGAACCGCGCCGGCCTCACCCCATCACGACCGCGACATGCCCCTTCTCACCGGCATAGCCGCAATACCGATACGTCCGGCCGGTCTCGGCACAGAACTCCTGAAACGCCTTGTATTCATGCTGCCGCCAGCCCGGATAATTGAAATACTCATCGAACACGATCACCGTTCCCGGCACGATTCGCGGCCCCAGCAGCGCGAAAATCGTTTTCGTCGAGGAATAAATATCGCAATCGACGTGCAACAGCGAAATCGTCGCATCCGACCCTGCCAGAAATTGCGGAATCGTCGCATCGAACCAGCCGATATGCAGTTGCACATTGCCCGGCACCTTGGGTGGTGCCCCCTGCCGGTCGAACGTGCCGCGCGGCGCCGCCGTGCCGGACCAATCATCAGGCAGGCCCTGGAAACTATCGAACCCGTGCACCACGCGTTGCGTCGCATTGGCAAGGCACGTGATCGACAACCCCTTCTCCACGCCGAATTCCAGCACCAGCCCTTCGGCCGGTGCCCGTGCCAGTGCGAACCGCAACAATTCGAACCGGTCACGCAACATCATCGCCGCCTGCATGTGCTCGATGATATAGGCCACCGCTTCACGTTTCGCATGCAGCCGCACATCGAACGCAATATCGTTCAAATACCACGAGTGCAGTATCTTGCGATACGCCCGCGCCATCAGCCCACTGCGCAGGCCCCGTTGCAGCACAGCCATGTCAGAGCGGCTTCGGCACGCCGGCCGTGGCCAGCGCTTCAACCTGGCGCGCATCGAGCGAGGCCTCGTCGAAATCGGCGACGGTCTCATGGAACAATTGCTGCCAGTTGAGTTCCGCCCTCAGCCGCAGGAACACGCTGCCCAGCCCGATCGCCGAACGATCCATCAGCACGAACTCGCGCGGCGGTCGCACACCGCCGGTGCGCTTGAGCCCCTCATGCACCCGCTCGGCCACGCTGCGGCCATAGGTGACATCGTTGGTTTCCTGAATCGGTCGCACACGGTCCTGCATCAGCGGCTCATAGAGGAAGCGGGCCCAATCGTTCAAGACGTCGAGCTTCTCCTTGGTGATGTCGGTGAAACCCCAAATCTTGTAGGCATGATACGCGTGCTCGTCATCGTTGTTGCGAATCGCATCGAACAATTCGATCACCCCCGCCACGAAATTCGAGCGAAACACCCGGATCGCGCCGAAATCGAGCAGATTGATCCCACCCGCCGGATTGACCTGATAATTGCCGAGATGCGGATCACCATGGATCACGCCGAACCGGTAGAACGGCACATACCACGCCCGGAACAGCGCCTTGGCGATCCGGTTGCGGCTCTCCTGATCGGGGTCGGTATCGAGCCACGCCTGCATGCCCGTGCCGGTCAGCCAGTTCATCGTCAGCAGCCGCTTGGTCGAAAATTCCGGGATCGGCGTCGGAATCACAACGTCGGGCTGCCCTTCGAGCATCACGGTATACAGCCGCGTCTGCGCCGCCTCGCGCTGATAATCGAGTTCCTCGCGCAACCGCGTCGCCAGCTCGACATAAATATCGTCCTGATGGATCGCGTTATCCATCCGTTTGTAAACCGCCATCGCCAGCTTCAACTGCCGCAGATCGGCTTCTACCGTGCTCGGCATGTCCGGATATTGCAGCTTGCACGCAACATCCTGACCATCCAGCAAGGTCGCCCGGTGCACCTGCCCCAGGCTCGCCGCCGCCGCCGCCTCGCGGCCAAACGACTTGAACTTGCTCTCCCAGTCCGGCCCCAGCTCGGCCGCCATCCGCCGGCGCACGAACACCCAGCCCATCGCCGGCGCATTGGCCTGCAACTGCGCCAGCTCCTTGGCATATTCCTCGGGCAGCGCATCGGGAATCGTCGTGAGAATCTGCGCCACTTTCATCATCGGCCCCTTCAGGCCACCGAGAATGGTCTTCAGATCCTCGGCATGGCGCGACCGATCGGTCTTGATGCCGAACATCCGCTCGCCGGCAACCCGCGCCGCAATGCCCGAAACCGCGCCGGACGTGCGCGCGAATCGCTTGAACTCACCGAACAACGTCCCACCCTGATCCGCTTCGTTGACCATTCTGTCTCAATCTTCCAGTTCATCGATAAATCCGGCAATCACATCGAGCCCGCGCTGCCAGAACGCCGGATCGGCAGCATCGATGCCGAACGGCGCCAGCAACGCGCCATGAAGCTCGGTGCCGCCCGCCCGCAGCAGCGCGGTATAGCGCTCCACGAAATCCTCGCCACGCCCCACCGCCAGCTCATCGCGGTAGACGCCGTACAACGCATTCACCAGACAATCGCCGAACGCATAGGCATACACATAGAACGGCGAGTGAATGAAATGCGGCACATAGGCCCAGAACATCCGGTACTCGTCAGTAAAGTTGAAGGCGGGGCCAAGGCTTTCACGCTGCACATCCAGCCAGATCTGCCCGATCTCCTCGGCCAGCAGCTCACCTGCCCGGCGCCGGTCGTGCAACCGTTGCTCGAATGTGAAAAACGCGATCTGACGCACCACCGTGTTCAGCATGTCCTCAATCTTGCGCGCCAGCATCAGCCGCCGCCGTCCCTTGTCGGTCTCGGCATCGAGCAGGCTGCGAAACGTCAGCATCTCGCCGAACACGCTGGCGGTTTCAGCCAGCGTCAGCGGCGTGCGCGCCATCAAATAACCCTGCCCCGCCGCCAGCGTCTGATGAATCCCGTGGCCCAGCTCATGCGCCAGCGTCATCACATCGCGCGCCCGGCCATGATAATTCAGCAGAATATACGGATGCACATCCGGCACCGTCGGGTGGGCGAACGCACCGCCGGATTTACCCGGGCGCGGCACCGCATCGATCCACGGATGATCGAAAAACCGCTGCCCAATCTCCGCCAGTTCAGGGCTGAACCGCCGATACGCCGCCAGCACATGCGCCTCGGCCTCACCCCAGCCGATCGCCGGATCATCATCGCCCGGCAGCGGCGCGTTGCGATCCCAATGCTCCAACCGATCGAGCCCAAGCCAGCGCGCCTTCATCGCGTAATACCGGTGCGACAGCCGCGGATACGACCGCCGGACCGCCTCGACCAACGCCGTCACTTCCTCATCCGCGACGCGGTTCGACCGGTTGCGCGCCGAAACCGGTGTCGCGTAATGCCGCCAGCCATCCTCGATCGCCTTGTCCTTGGCCAGCGTGTTGGTGATCAACGTGAACAGCTTGGCGTTCTGGTGCAGCGTCGCCCCGATCGCGCGGCCCGCCGCCTCCCGCATCGCCCGATCGGCGTCAGACAACCGGTTGAGCGCAGCGCTGAAACTCAGCTCTTCGCCCGCCATCCGCACCCGGAGTGCCGCAATCGTCTCATCGAACAGGCGCGCCCAGGCCGAATGACCGGTCACGTCCTTGTCGTGCAGCAATTTTTCCAGATCATCGCCAAGTTGATGCGCCCGCAGCACCCGCAGGTCGCGCAGCCACGGCGCATACCGGGCGAGTGCCGCATCCGCGAGCAAAACCTCGAACGCCGCATCCTCGATCCGGTTCAGCTCGAGCGGGAAAAACAGCAGCGGCGCCGCAACATCGCTCGCCCGCTCGGTCACCGATTGATAGAACTGCCCGGATGCGGCGAGCGTCGCATCGGCGCTGAAATTCAACTGCGCGAAGGCGTGCAGCCGGGCCAACCGCTGCTCGATCGCCTCGTAGCGCGCAATCGCGCAGGCCAGCGCCACACCATCGAGCAGCGCGACCCGATCCTTGAACGCGGCGTGAAACGCCGCACTCTGGCGTTCCAACTGCGCGAAATCCTCACCGATCGCAGGGTCCGCGGTGCCGAAATACAGATCGGTCAGATTCCATTCCGGCGGAGCGCCCCGCTGAGGCCCGGTGACGAACGGCTCGAACGGTCCCGCCAGGTCATCAGGTTCGGCCAGCGGCCTCGGCCTTGTCATGCATCTCTCCTTGCCCTCATCAAATAGGCCGGAATGTCGCAACGTCAAATGACGATCGCGGGCGATCGGTCTGGCGCGCGCCCCCACCTGTGTCTATCAGATCGCTCATAATGAACTACCGACACGCCTATCATGCCGGCAACCCGGCCGATTGCGTCAAGCACGCGCTGCTCGTGCTGCTGCTGCGCGCGCTCACCGCCAAACCCAAACCCCTGTTCGTGCTCGACACCCATGCCGGCATTGGTGCCTACGACCTCACGGCTATCGAAGCCGGCAAAACCGGCGAATGGCGCGCCGGCATCGGCCGCCTGCGGCAAACAACCCCCCCCGCCCTGGCCGATTTCATGGCACTCACCGGCACCGCTGAGCACTATCCCGGCTCCCCCGCCCTCGCCCGCGCCCTGCTCCGCCCGCAGGATCGTCTCGCGCTGTGCGAACTCCACCCCGATGACGCCACCACGCTGAAACGCCGCTTCGCCCGCGATCCGCAAGTGCACATCCATCGGCGCGATGGTTACGAGGCACTGACCGCCCTGCTGCCGCCGCCCGAACGCCGCGCGCTGGTGCTGATCGACCCGCCGTTCGAAAAAACCGATGAATTCGAAACCCTGGCCGCCGCCCTGCAAGCCGCCCACCGCAAATTCCCGACCGGCGTCTACGCCGCCTGGTACCCGGTCAAGCACCGCGCCCCGGTGCGCGATTTCATCGCCGACATCCAGGCGCGTGGCATCGCGGATATCATCACCTGCGAGATCCTGTTCCGCGAACCGCTCGACCCCGCCAGGCTGAACGGCTGCGGCGTGCTGATCGTCAATCCGCCCTACAACTTCGAAGCCACCGCCGCCCCGGTGCTCGAAGCCCTGTGCGCAACCCTCGCCGAACCGGACGGCGCCAGCCGCATCACCCGCCTCGCCGATGCCTGACACCACCGACCTCTCGATCATCGGCACCGGCGCCTGGGGCACCGCCCTCGCCGTGCTCTACGCCCAACAAGGCCGGCGCGTCGCCCTGATCGCCCGCACGCCGGACCGCGCCGTCCGCCTCGCCGACACACGCCACAACACCAACCTGCCCGGCATCACCCTGCCGGACACCCTGATCATCACCGCCGAACCCCGATCCGCGCCGATCACCCTGCTCTGCCCGCCGTTCCAGCACCTGCGCGCCACCCTCGCCCGCCTGCCGGACAACGGTGGCGCCCTGATCCTCTGCTGCAAGGGCGTCGAGCGCGACACTTCCTTGCTCGGCCCCGAAATCGCCGCCCAATGCCACCACAATCGCCCGATCGGCCTGCTCACCGGCCCGAATTTCGCCCATGAAATCGCCGCCGGCCTGCCCGCCGCCGCCGTCCTCGCCATGGCGGACACCCGAGCCCGCCGCGCCCTGATCGCCGCCCTGGCAACCCCGCAGCTCCGCCTCTATGGCAGTCAAGACATCACCGGCGCAGCCCTCGGCGGTGCGGCGAAAAACGTCATCGCCCTCGCTGCCGGCGCGGTCATCGGCGCCGGCCTCGGTGAAAACGCCCGCGCGGCCCTCATCACCCGCGGCCTCGCCGAAATCGCCCGCCTCGCCGTCGCCCTCGGCGGCGCGGCCGAAACCATCGCCGGCCTCGCCGGCCTGGGTGATCTGATCCTGACCGCCACGGGCGGCGCCAGCCGCAACTACCGCGCCGGCCTCGCGCTCGGCCGTGGCGATCCGCCCGATCTCACAGCCGGCGTCGTCGAAGGCATCGCCACCGCCCCGGCCCTGCTCGCCCGCGCCACAGCCGCAGGCTGCGACATGCCGATCACCGCCGCCCTGACCGATTTGCTGGCCCAGCGCACCAGCCTTGCCGATTGCATCGCCCGCCTGATGCGCCGCGACCTGCGCGACGAAACCTGAACCGCTCAGCCGCCCAGCGCCTCCGCCAGCGCCCCCACGGAATCGACCACGATATCCCACGCCCCGGACGCCCGCGCCCGATCACCGGTTGCCGCGCCAAACTCGGCCGGCCGGCTGATGAACGCGGTCCGCAGCCCGAAACTCGCCGCCGCCGCCAGATCATCATTGTGCGCTGCCGCCAGCATCACATCATCCGGCGCCAATCCCAGAAAATCGCACGCACCCAAATAAACCTCGGCATCCGGCTTGTAATGACGGAACATGTCCGAACCGAACGTCACGTCCCAGGGAAACCCGTTGCGCCTCGCCAATGCCACCTGCAACGCCAGATGACCGTTCGACAACGGCCCGATCACCGCGACATCCTTCAGCCGCCGCAGCCCCGTCGTCACATCCGGCCACGCCGCCAGCCGATGCCACAGCCGGACCAGTTGCTCACAATCATCGTCATCCAGCGGCCCGATCCCATGCCGCCGGGTAATCTCCATCAACGCATCACGATGCAGATCATCGAGCAGCGTCCACGGCACCACCCCCCGGCGCACCCGGTCCATCGAGGGTCGATACGCCCGCCGCCAGCTATCCGCGATCTCCGGCCAATCCGCCACGATCCCGCGTGACGCGCCGAACGCCGAAAGCCCGGCAATCACGCTGCCCCGCCAATCGACCAGCGTGCCGAACACATCGAACAGCACCGCCCGCGGCATCGCCACGCTCAGCGCCCGTACAGAATAAGCACCACGACCAGCGCCACCGCGACCGCCTGCAGCCCCACCCGCCAGCGCATCAGCCGGTTCTGCCGGCGCGGATCAGCACCGGTGGTCATGCCGACCGCACCGGTCAGCAACACCGCGACCACGGCAATCATGTCGAGCCCGAGCAGAATGATCAGAAAATCGCGCATGACTCTTTTATAGGGTGCAATCCGCACCAGCGGTAGAGGCCGCGGTTGACATCACCGCCCCGCTCGCTTTCACAGGGGCCATGCGCGTCGCCCCTCCGCTTCTCATCCTCGCCCTGCTCTGCACCATCCTGCTCGCCGCCGCACCACCCGTGCAGGCCGCCGGTAACCCCCTGGCCGCCTTCACCGCCAAAACCACCGCCAAAACCACCACACCACCCACCACACCGCCCGCCACGCTCGATGCCGCGCAGATCGACGCCGCCATCACCACCCTGAACAACCCCGCCGAGCGCAACGCCCTGATCGCCACGCTCGAGGCAATGAAACATCCCGCCACCAAATCCACCCCCACAACAACCACCCCGACGACATCGCCCAACACCGGCATCGGCTTCGTCCAGGAAGCCGAAACCAAGGCCCGCCTGATCCTCGGCGACGTCGGCAGCGCCCTGAAAGCCGCGACCGACGTCCGCCTCGTCTGGCACTGGATGGTCTTCGTCGCGACCGACACCTGGCTCCGCCAGACCGTGATCCACGCGGTGACAAGACTGGCGATGGTCCTCGCCACCGCGCTTGCCGGCGAATATCTCGTCATCTACCTGCTCCGCCGCCCCCGCGCCGCCATCCTGCGCCGCGCCGCCCGCCTGCGCGACAGCCGCCACGCCGAAGACGAAGCCGGCCTCGCCGCCGCCGAAGCCGGCGAGAGCGAAAAACGCCCCCGCCGCCGCTCGCTCCGCCGCTGGTTCCGCCGCCTGCCCCTCGCCATCGCGCATGTCCTGCTCGCCCTCGCCCCCATCCTGATCTTCGCCCTGATCGGCTTCTTGTGGCTCACCGGCAGCCTCGCCAACGAACGCGTCGCCAAACTCGTCGTCATCGCCGTGCTGAACGCCTACCTCGCCTGCCGCCTCACGCTCGAGGTCGCGCGCTTCCTGCTCGCCCCCGGCCTGCGCGACATCAGGTTGATCCGCACGACCGACCGCCGGGCCGAATGGCTGGTCAACTGGCTGCGCCGGATCATCGCCGTCATCGCCTTCGGCTACGCCGCCATCGCAACCGGCGGCCTGTTCGGCCTCTATCACGCCGCCAGCCAGGTCCTGATCAAGCTCGTCTCTTTGATCGTGCACATCATGGCCGCCATCATGGTGCTGCAAGCCCGCAGACCCGTGGCAGCGATCATCCGCGGCGACCGCCATGCCGACCACACCCGCAGCGGCGTCATCACCGCGGCCCGCGCCGGGCTCGCCCGCTCCTGGCACATCCTCGCCCTGTTCTATATCATCGCGCTGTGGATCGCGTGGGCAATCGGCGTGCCACATGCCTTCTTCATCATGCTGCGCATCGTGCTGGTGTTCGCCATCATCGCCGCCCTCGCCCGCAGCATCGCGGCCTGGATGGCGCACGGCCTCGAATCCGCGTTCGACGACGAAGTTACCTGGCGCACCCAATACCCCAGCCTGTTCACCCGCCTGCGGCTCTATGTGCCCATCGTCAAACTGGTCATCAGCATCGTGCTCGGAACCCTCGCGATCCTGGTGATCCTGCAACTCTGGGGCATCGGCGTCCTCGCCTGGTTCACCGTCACCCGCATCGGCCAGCGCATCGTCGCCGCCACCATCACCATCGGCCTCGCCGCCCTGATCGGCCTGATCGCATGGGAAACCATCAACGCTGGCCTCGAAGCCCAGGCCGAACGGCTGGTGCAACAAGGTCGCCCCGGCCGCGCCGCCCGCTACCGCACCCTGCTGCCCATGCTGCGAAGCACCCTGCTGGTGATCATCCTGATCATCGTCGCCCTGGTCGTCCTCAGCGCGATCGGCGTCAACGTCACCCTGCTGCTCGGCGGCCTGTCGATCTTCGGTCTCGCCATCGGCTTCGGCTCGCAAAAACTGGTGCAGGACATCATCACCGGCCTGTTCCTCCTGCTCGAAGACGCGATGCAGGTCGGCGACTGGGTCACCCTCGGCGGCATTTCAGGCACGGTCGAAAAATTATCGATCCGCACCATCCGGCTCCGCGGCGGCGATGGCTCCCTGAACATCATCCCGTTCAGCTCCGTCACCACCGTCACCAATTCCTCGCGCGACTTCGGCTACGCGCCCATCAACATCGGCGTCGGCTACGGCGAAAATATCGACCGCGTTCAAACCGTCATCACCGAAGTCTTCGAAACCATGCGCGCCGAACCCGCCTGGGCCGCCCAGATCAGCAACGACCTCGAACTCTGGGGGCTCGATCAGTTCGGCGCCTCCTCGATCAACATCGTCGGCCGCATCAAAACCCCGGCCGGCAAACAATACGGCGTCCGCCGCGAATTCAACCGGCGCATCAAAATCCGGTTCGACGCCGAAGGCATCGAACTGCCCTACAACTACCAGAAAATCACAATCGACCCCGCCGAATTCCGCGCTGCCTTCGGCACCCCCAAAACCTCACCACCCGCCCCAACCCCAGGGAATAGCTGAGGTCGCCTCCAGCCCAGTTTAATCCACCGCCGAATCTGCTAAATAAAACCGTCATGGACGCGATCAACCAACGCCACCGCCTCGGCGATCACCTGCACACCAACGGATTCGCCTTCCTCGAAGGCCCCGCATTCGACGCCATGCTGCCCCCCGAAGCCATCGCCCCCACCGCATGGAACAGCTTCGCCACCAGCTGGGACGGCATGCCGATCGATACCTACATGGCCGACGGTGGCCGCTACCGCCGCCGCCGCTTCGCCACCTTCACCGCCACACCAGGCGATATCATCCGCCGCGCCCCCCACCAGCCCCACTACCAAACCCGCGACTACAACACCCTCAACGGCGGCATCGAACGCTGGTTCGAACCGATCGACCCCGCCATCGCCGATGGACTAAGCTTCCAGGCCCTGCTCGAATTCACCCGCTCCCTCTTCGAACAACACGCCGGCACAGCACCCTGGCACATCGAAGCCCACCAGTTCCGCATCGAAACCGGCCCCCACGGCGCCGGCCAGCCCACCCCGGAAGGCATGCACCGCGACGGCGTCGACTTCGTGCTCGTCCTCATGGTCCAACGCACCAATATCGAACAAGGCACCACCACTATCCACGACCTCAACGGCACCACCCTCGGCAACTTCACCCTCACCCACCCCCGCGACGCCGCCCTCGTCGATGACCGCCGCGTCTTCCACGGCGTCACCCCCGTCATCCCCATCAACCCCACCACCCAAGCCCACCGCGACGTCCTGGTCCTGACCTACCGTAAGGTGTGAGATCGGCCCCTCGGTGGGAGCGCGTGAAGCAAGGAAGGCCAGGGGCTCTGCCCCTGGACCCCGTTAAAGGCGGAGCCTTTAAAATCCATTAGTTTTAGGCAAGGGAAGGGCGACACCGGCCAGATCGACGGAAAATCCGAGGCAGCGCCCTCCCCTTGCCTAAAACTAGCGGGTTCTAAGGGCTGAGCCCTTAGCGGGGGTCCAGGGGGCAGAGCCCCCTGGCCTTCTTCCCTCAAACGCCCCTACCAGGGGGCCGATTTCACACCATCCACGGCGGGGCGGGCAGGTTTTTGCTGGCGAGGAATGTGGGGTTGAACAGTTTGGACTGGTAGCGTGCGGCGCCGTCGCACAGGATGGTCACGATGGTATGGCCGGGGCCGAGGTCGCGTGCGACCGCGATGGCGGCGGCGACGTTGATACCCGCCGATCCACCGATCGAGAGTCCTTCGTGGATCATCAGGTCGAACACTTGTTCGAGCATCGCGGTATCATGGACCCGCACCGCGTCATCGATCGGCGCGCCGGCCAGATTGGCGGTAACGCGCCCTTGCCCGATCCCTTCGCTGATCGATGATCCGCTGGAGGTGAGCTGCCCGGTTTTCACCCAGTCATACAGCGCGCTGCCATCGGGATCGGCCAGCACGATCCGCACATCCGGCTTGTGCGCCTTCAGCGCCATGCCCACCCCGGCCAGCGTGCCGCCGGTGCCGCAGGCGCAGGTGAACGCATCGATCACCCCGCCGGTCTGCCGCCAGATCTCCGCCCCGGTGGTCAGCCGGTGCCCCTCGCGGTTGTCGGTATTGTCGAACTGATTGGCCCAGAACGCGCCGGTCTCCTCGGCAATCCGCTGCGACACACGCACGTAATTGCCCGGGTCCTTATACGGTTTCGCCGGCACCAGCCGCAGATCCGCACCGATCATCCGCAGAAAATCGATCTTCTCCTGGCTCTGGGTCTCCGGCATCACAATCACGGCCCGATAGCCCCGCGCATTCGCCACCAGCGTCAACCCGATCCCGGTATTGCCCGCCGTCCCCTCCACAATCGTGCCACCCGGCTTGAGCGCGCCCGAAGCCTCCGCCGCATCGATCATCGCCAGCGCCGCCCGGTCCTTCACCGAACCACCCGGATTCATGAACTCCGCCTTGCCCAGAATCGTGCACCCCGTCGCCGCCGAGGCAAGCCGCAACTTGATCAACGGCGTGCCGCCAATCGCGCCGGTCAGCCCATCGGCGAGGTGCGAATTCGGTGCTATCGTCATGCCATGGTCCCTATAGATCATATTTCTGGAATGGATTGCCCAAACCGGCCAAATCGAACAAACTTCAAGCCTTATCTAATGGAGGAAACCATGATTGACGATGTCGCGCCAAAACAGGTCTGGGAAGCGCTCATGACCCACCCCGACGCTGTCCTCATCGACGTCCGCACCACCGCCGAATGGAACTTCGTCGGCATGCCCGACCTGTCCCAAACCGGCAAACATACCATCCCCATCCAATGGCAGGTGTTCCCCACCATGCAACCCAACCCCCTCTTCCTCGATCAGGTCAAAGACGCCGGCCTCACCGAACAACACCACATCTACTTCATCTGCCGCACCGGCGGCCGCAGCATGGCCGCCGCCGATACCGCCCGCCACGCCGGCTTCAAACACGTCTATAACGTCAAAGATGGCTTCGAAGGCCCCCACGATCAACGCGGCCACCGCGGCCACGTCGCCGGCTGGAAACACGACGGCCTGCCCTGGACCCAAAAATAAGCCCGATGCTTGGTGGGGCGGCGCTGGGAGCAAGCAAGGCGGGGGGCTTTGCCCCCTCGACCCCCACTAAGGGCTTAGCCCTTAGAACCCGCTAGTTTTAGGTAAGGGGAGGGCGACACAGGCCAGATCAGCGGAACCACCGAGGCAGCGCCCTCCCCTTACCTAAAACTAATGGATTTTAAAGGCTCCGCCTTTAACGGGGTCCAGGGGCAGAGCCCCTGGCCTTACTTTCTTTCAAGCACCACCCCACCAGCCCTCAAGCCGATTTTCGTGCCCAGGCCAGGGCCGTGTGGTTCCATCGGCGATGGGGTGGGGGCTGGTTTGCGTTGGGGTCTCTGGAGGGTGGGGCATGGAACCTGTCATGACGGTCGCATGAGCGAGACTGGTGGATATATCGAGCGTGGCAGTGCTGCGTTCCGGCGGACCAATCTGGCGATGTTCGCGGCCGGGTTTGCGACGTTTGCGTTGATGTATTCGGTGCAGCCGTTGTTGCCGGTGTTTGCGCGGGATTTTGTCGTGAGTCCGATGGTGGCGAGTCTGGCGTTGTCGTTGACCACGTTCACTTTGGCGGGTTCGTTGTTGATTGCGAGTGCCTTGTCGGAGGTCTGGGGCCGCAAGCGGATGATGGCGGGCTCGATTCTGGGTGCGGCGGTGCTGACGATGGTTTCGGCGGCGATTCCGCACTGGGGTGGATTTTTACTGATGCGTGCGGCGATCGGTGTGGTGCTGTCGGGCCTGCCGGCGGTGGCGATGGGATATCTGGCGGAGGAGATCCATCCGCGTTCGGTTGGTCTGGCGATGGGTTTGTTTGTCGGCGGCAGCGGGTTCGGCGGCATGGCGGGCCGGTTGCTGACGGGGATCTTGGCAGATGCGTTGGGCTGGCGTTGGGCGATCGTCGGCATCGGCGCGATCGGTCTGGTTTCGGGCGTGATTTTCGTGATCCGTCTGCCGCCATCGCGGCATTTCGAGCGTCGCAGTCTCGCGATCGGTTCGTTGCTGCGCAGTTATCGGGCGCATCTGGCCGATCCGGCGCTGCGGCTGTTGTATGCCGAGGGATTCCTGATCATGGGCGGCTTCGTGACGGTGTATAATTACATCACTTTCCGCCTGCTGGCGCCGCCGTTCAGCCTGTCGCAGACCAGTGTCGGGTTCATTTTCGCGGTCTATCTGGTCGGGGTGGCGAGTTCGGCGTGGATGGGCCATCTGGCCAGCCGGTTCGGCCGGGCGCGGATGCTACCGGCGGGCATCGCGATCGAATTGCTTGGCGCGCTGCTGACCTTGTCGGGTTCGGTGCCGGTGATCGTGCTCGGCATTGCGTTGGTGACGTTCGGATTTTTCGCGAGCCATTCGGTCGCGAGTTCCTGGGTCGGCGCGCAGGCGCGCGGCGCGCGGGCGCAGGCGGCGGCGCTCTATCTGTTCCTATATTATCTGGGATCGAGCGTTGCGGGCTCGATCGGCGGCTATGCGTGGAGTTTCGCGGGCTGGGGCGGCGTGGTCGGCATGATCGTGATCCTGCTGGTCACGGGTCTTGCATTGGCGCGGCGTCTGGCGACCTTGCCTTTCCGCGCGGCGGAGATCATTTAGTACCAATGCCGAATATGTCACAAATGGAGCCGGTCTGATGGACGGCGGAACCGAACAGCGCCACATCACCCTGCACACGCCGGCCGATTTCGCGCCGATGCGCGCCGCCGGCGCCCTGGCCGCCGCCGTGCTCGACATGGTGGGTGCTCATGTCCGCCCCGGCATCACCACCGGCGAGATCGACACGATCTGCCACGACTACATCATCGCCCATGGCGCGATCCCGGCGCCGCTGAATTATCGCGGCTTCCCGAAATCGACCTGCATCTCAATCAACCACGTCGTCTGCCACGGCATTCCGGGCGATCGGGTGTTGATGGACGGCGATGCCCTGAACATCGACATCACCGTGATCCTGGATGGCTGGCACGGCGATTCCAGCCGCATGTATGTCGCCGGCACCGGCTCGACCAAGGTGCGCCGCCTGATCGATGTCACCTATGAATCCCTCCTGCGCGGCATCGCCCAGGCGAAACCGGGCAATCATTTCGGCGATATCGGCCACGCGATCCAGACCTATGTCGAAGCCCAGCGCTTCACCGTGGTGCGCGATTTCTGCGGCCACGGCATCGGCCGGCAATTCCACGAACCGCCCAACGTGCTGCATTTCGGCCGCCGGGGCGATGGCCCGCTGCTCAAGCCCGGCATGTTCTTCACGATCGAGCCGATGGTCAACGCCGGCCGCCCCGAGGTCAAGATCCTCGATGACGGCTGGACAGCGGTCACCCGCGACCGCAGCCTGTCCGCGCAGTTCGAACACATGATCGGCATCACCGAAACCGGGTGCGAGGTCTTCACACTGGCCGCTGGCGAGCATATCGCGCGGACCTGATCCGCTTTCCAAACGCGTGCCGATATGACAATCTCTGATTGTGTCAAAATGCCAAAACACCCACGGGTTGTCAGAGCCGGTCCTGCCGTTCGCGGCCCCGGCGGACGAATGCGAAACCAGTGATGCCCATGGTGCCGCCGGCCATCGCGCCCGGCTGCGCGCCCGGCTGCTGAAGGCCGGGCCGGACTCCCTGGCCGACCACGAAGTGCTTGAAATGATGCTGTTTCTCGCTTTGCCACGGCGCGACACCAAACCGATCGCGCGTGCCCTGGTCGCCCGGTTCGGCTCCTACGCGCAGGCGATCGCCGCACCGGTCGCGGATTTACTCGCGGTCGAGGGGCTCGGCGAATCCGGTGCCGCCGCGCTGAAAATCGTCCAGGCCGCCGCCCTGCGCCTGGTCAAAGCCGAGGTGATCTACCGCCCCATCCTCAACCATTGGGACCGGCTGATCGAATACCTCACCGCCGTGCTCGCGCGCGAGCGGGTGGAACAGGCGCGCGTCCTGTTCCTCGATCATCGCAACCGCCTGATCGCCGATGAAGTCCAGAGCCAGGGCACCATCAACCACACGCCGATCTACCCGCGCGAACTGGTCAAGCGCGCGCTCGAACACCATGCCACAGCGATCATCCTGGTCCACAACCACCCGAGCGGCGACCCCACCCCCTCGCAGACCGACATCGCGATGACCCGTGAAATCAAGCAGGCTGCGACCACGCTCTCGATCGTGCTGCACGACCATGTGATCATCGGCAACGGCAAATGGGTCAGCTTGAAGCGGCTGGGCCTGCTATGAGCCCCACCCGGTCAGCACCGCCATATCCAGCCGCACCACCAACCGCCCGTCCATCGCCACATCCGGCGCGCGCGCGCGACCGTCGCATTGGTCTCGCCCGCATCGCGCAAATCCCGCAGCAGCGCGAGCGGATCGGCGTAATCGAAATCGATCGTCTCGCGCTCGGCAATCGGCAGCGCGAACCCGGCCCGCTGCAACAACCCCGCGCAATCGGCGAGTTCCGGAAACGGCGAGACGCGCGGCGCCGCCCCGCCGGTGAGCGCCGCCTCCGCCTCGATCAGCGCGGCGCGCAGGCCGCCCAGCGTGCCGAGCAGCGGCATGCTCGCCAGAAACAACCCATCCGGCTTCAAACTACGGCGGATCTGCACCAGCGCGCCCGGCAGATCATTGACCCAGTGCAGCGACAGATGCGCAACGATCAAATCGAAACACGCGGCGCCGAACGGCAGAAACTCCTCATCCGCCACCACATCGCCATGCCCCGCCGCCACCATGCGGGGCGACAGATCGGTCGCCACCACCGCGATCCCGCGCGCCGCCAGCAGCGGCGTCACCGCCCCGCGCCCGCCGATATCCAGCGCGCGCGCAAACACCCGCCCGGTATCATCCAGCCGATCGAGCAGCCGTGAAGCCAGATCATCGAGCACCGGCCGCACCCGCCCAAGCCGCGCCGCCGCCCGATCACGATGCGCCGCCACCGCCGCCCGGTCGAAAATCACCATCTCGCTCATGCCGACCCTTGTGGCGCAGCCCAACCCCCAGGCAAACCCCCACGCAAACCCCGCGCCATGCTGAAATCCCTCGCCCGCGCCACGCTCGACCTGATCCTGCCGGCCCAATGCCTCGCCTGCACCGAACCCGCTGGTGGCGCAGGGCAGCTATGCGCCGAATGCTTCGCCGATACCGCCTTCCTCACCCCGCCGCTCTGCAGCCATTGCGGCCTGAAACTCACCGAACCGGCGCCGCTCTGCACCGCGTGCGACTGGGACCCGCCGGTCTTCCGCGCCGCCCGCGCCGCGCTGCGCTACGGCCCCGCCGCCAAACGCCTGATCCTGCCGTTCAAATACGCCGACCGTCCAGAAGCCGCCCGCGGCCTCGCCCGCCTACTGCTCCAGCCCGGCGCCGAACTACTGGCCCGCGCCGACCTGCTGGTTCCCGTCCCCCTGCACAAGCACCGCCTCGCCGCGCGCGGCTACAACCAGGCCGGCGAACTCGCCCGCGCCCTCGCCAGGCTCACCGGCAAACCGCTCCTGATCGACGCCCTCATCCGCACCCGCGCCACGCGCCCCCTCGCCGAGCTCGACCAGCACGACCGCGCCATCGCCCTGCACGGCGCCATCGCCATCCGCCCCGGCCGCGCCGGCGCGCTGCACGGCCGCACCATCCTGCTGATCGACGATGTCCTCACCTCCGGCGCCACCGCCTCATCCTGCGCCGGCGTGCTCTACCAGGCCGGTGCCGCCGCGGTCGACGTGCTCGCCCTCGCCCGCGTTTCCGACGATGCGGACACCTGATTCCACTTGCACTCACATCACGCGCGCGTATGTGATCATCCCATGAGCAAGATCGAAATCTACACCCAGATGTTCTGCCCCTATTGCAGCCGCGCCGTGAAACTGCTGCGCGACAAGGGCGTCACCT
Organism: Acidiphilium sp. 34-64-41; assembly: GCF_002282635.1. Classification (NCBI taxonomy): domain Bacteria; kingdom Pseudomonadati; phylum Pseudomonadota; class Alphaproteobacteria; order Acetobacterales; family Acidocellaceae; genus Acidiphilium; species Acidiphilium sp. 34-64-41. The sequence continues at coordinate 16,768 of NZ_NCJX01000058.1, forward strand.
TCACCGAAATCGACGCCCCGCACGGCTCCGCCGCCCGCCGCGACGCCACCGCCCGCTCGAACGGCGGCACCACCATGCCGCAAATCTTCATCGACGACCGGTCGATCGGCGGCTGCGACCAACTCATGGCGCTCGACCGTGCCGGCCAGCTCGACCCGCTGCTGGTCCCGTCCGGCTGATCCAATGATCCACTACCAGTTGCAATGCGCAACCGGCCATGAATTCGATGGCTGGTTCAAAAGCAGCGCCAGTTTCGACCGTCAGGCCGCCCGCCACCTGCTGGAATGCCCGACCTGCGGCACCAACGCCGTCGAACGCGCCATCATGGCCCCGCGCATCGGCGGCAAATCCCGCGCGCCAGATCCAACACCACCAAACCCAACCCCACCCGCCGCAGACCCGCCACCCACCCCGCCAGCCACCGCCATCGCCGGCCCGATGCCCGCCGAAATGCGCGCCCTGCTCGCCCGCGTCCGCCGCGAAGTCGAAGCCCGCTGCGACTACGTCGGCCCCGCATTCGCCGCCGAAGCCCGCCGCATCCACGACGGCGAAGCCGAACCCCGCGGCATCTACGGCGAAGCGACCGAGGCCGAGGCCGACTCCCTCGCCGATGACGGCATCACCATCGGCCGCATCCCCTGGGTGCCCCTGGCGGACAGCTGACATGACCCCCTCCCGCTTCACGCTCGACGGCATCAGCCCCAACATCCACCCTGAAGCCTGGGTCGCCCCCGGCGCCGTCCTGATCGGCGCCGTCACCCTCGCCGCCCACGCCAACATCTGGTTCAACTGCACCCTGCGCGCCGACAACAACACCATCACCATCGGCGAACGCACCAACATCCAGGACGGCACCATCATCCACGTCAACGCCGGCGCCGCCTTCGCCGCGCGCATCGGCGCGGATGTCACGGTCGGCCACGCCGCCATCATCCACGCCTGCACCCTGCACGACCGCGCCTTCGTCGGCATGGGTGCCATCGTGCTCGATGGTGCGATCATCGAACCCGGCGGCATGCTCGCCGCCCATTCCACCCTGACCCCCGGCAAACGAATCGGCCCCGATGAATTATGGATGGGCTCGCCCGCCCGCCTGGTCCGCGTGATGGATGCCGCCGAACAAGCCCTTCGCGCCGCCACCGCCCCGCACTACGTCGCCCTCGCCGCCCGCTACCGGCGCGGCCTCCAGCCTTCGTGATCCTCCCCAACCTCGAAACACCCCCATATCCGAGCCGGAGGATCACATGCGCCACCTGCTGCTCGCCTCGATCATAACGCTCGCCCTCGCCGGCTGCGCGCTCGAAACACCCGCGCCCGCCACCGGCAGGCTGCCCGCCGACACCTTCGCCACCAGCATCATCGGCGAAGATCCCGCAATCGCCGCAACCAACGCCGCCACCTATGCCTTCGCCCACCCCGAGGCGATGATCGGCCACCCCGCCCGCATGGCCATCGCCATCGCCTCGCTCGATGCCATGGCCGGCCAGTTCGCCACCGGCGCCCGCTGGGCCGGCATGAACACCCTCGCCAAACAGGAAATGCTCCAAGCCCGCTCCCGCGTCCGCCGCATCCTCGGCATCGCCCCCGGCACCGCCTCGCAAACCGTGATCGACGCGCTGGTCGGCGCCGCCCAACAACTCCGGCGTAACAACCGCCCCGGCGCGCTCACCGCCCTCGCCAGCCCTGGCTTCACCCGCCCGCCCGCCGATACCCTCGCGCTACTGGGCCATTTCCCCGCCGTGCCGCTGGCCAACCATGCCACCAGCTTTGCCAGCCAATACCTCTACCCTGGTGGCGGGACGTTTCCGAATTTTAAGTAGAAGGGAAGGCAAGAAGACTTCTTTTTGTGAACAAAAAGAAGCAAAAAAACTTTATGAGTCTAGTCCGTGCTGGTGAAACCGGCACAGACCCAAATTAAAAAAAGTTTTTTGCTTCTTTTTTACAAAAAAGAAGTCTTCCTTACTTCTTTCCCACCGCCTCAAACCGATAAGGCGAAGCACTCGTCGTCGAAACATCCAGCGTCAACCGATGCGCCAGCGGCGGAAACGCGCGTGACCGGCACTCCGGCCGATCACACAACCGGCACGACAGCCCGATCCCCACCGCCGCCCGCTCGATATCGATCCCGTCGGCATAAACGAAATCCCCCGCGCGGTTGATCTCGCACCCCATCGCCACCACCCGCGTCGCCGGCGGCTCACCCCAATGCGCCGGCGCCGCCACAATGGTCCGCGCGAAACACAAATACGTCGCCCCATCCGGCAATTGCGCCACCTGCACCCGCACGCTGCCCGGCGCCGCAAACGCCGAATACACCACCCAGCGCGGGCAATTCCCACCGAACCGCGCGAACGGAAACCCCGCCGCCGAAAACCGCTTCGAAACATTCCCCGCCGGATCGACCCGCAGAAAAAACAGCGGCACCCCCCGCGCCCCGTTCCGCTGCAACGTCGAAAGCCGATGGCACGCCTGCTCGAACGACACCCCGAACCGCATCGCCAGATGCTCGACATCGTGCCGCAACCCCAGCGCGGCCTCCAGAAACGGCGCATACGGCATCAACACCGCACCCGCGAAATAATTGATCAACCCGATCCGCAGCAACTCCCCCGCATCGCGCGTCGTCAACGCCGCCCGCTTCACGATCGGCTCGATCAAATCGCGCGCCTCCAGCAACCCGAGCTGAAACGCCATCTGAAACCCCCGGCTCTCCCGCGGCAACGTCTCCGACAGGCGCAGATGCCGCGCCGCCGGATCATAAATCCGCAACGCCCCCGGCAAGGGTGCCACCGAAACCACCAACCCATGCTTGTGCCGCAACCGCTCCGCCAACGCGTGGTTCATCCCCAGCGTCGCCGCCGGCAACTCCGCCCCCATCGCCTCGGCGGCATCCTCCAATTCGGGGAAAAAATTGGCGTGCTCATGGAAAAAATCCCGCACCTCCTCGTTCGGCAACAGAATCTTCCGCCCCGACGGCAGCGTGATCGCCCCGGTCTCCTCGCGCACCGCCTGAAACGCCCGATACAACCCCAAAACCGCCTGCGCCGCCGCCGGCGCCGACCCCGCCAGCAATTGCGCATCCGCATCCGGCACCGGATCGATCCCCAACAGCGGGTCGGCAAACGCCTCGCGCAACGCCTGCTCGATCTGCCGCTCCCCCGACCCCGAAAGTGCCGCCAGATCAACCTGCAAAATCTCGGTCAGCTTGATCAGCAGCGTCGCCGTCACGCCCCGCTGATCATGCTCGATCAGGTTGAGATACGACGTCGAAATCCCCAGCCGCTCCGCCAATTTCTGCTGCGTCATCCCCTGCTCCATGCGCAGGCGACGCACGATCCGACCGATCAACGGGTTAGCCACTTCACACACCTCGAATCCGGAGAAAAACTTAACACGATTTACACATTGTAAAACTTTACAGTCAATATCGCCACTGGTTTCGATATTTCATACCAAATACCCCCGTGACTTTCGCGCTTGCAGCGTAAATAATCCACACATGGCGAACACGCCGGCCTAGCAACAAACCACCAACGTCCGAAACGCAGACAAAGCCAACCCCAATTCCGCACGGCACCCAACATCGCACGGCATCCAACCTCGCACGGCACCAGGAGACCACCATGTCCAACCTCACCACCCCGACCCACGCCCCCGAAGGCCTCCCCGGCGGCCTCGCCGTCGCCCCGGACCGTTTCGCCGGCATCCAGCGCGACTACACACCGGCCGATGTCGAAAAACTCTCCGGCAATTTCCGCATCCGCCACACCCTCGCGGAAATGGGCGCAACCCGCCTCTGGAATCTCCTGAAAAACGAAAACTACGTCAACACGCTCGGTGCCCTCACCGGCAACCAGGCCATGCAGCAGGTCAAGGCCGGCCTCAAAGCCATCTACCTCTCCGGCTGGCAGGTCGCGGCGGACGCCAACAATTCCGGCGAAATGTACCCCGACCAATCGCTCTACCCGGTCAACTCGGTGCCCCAGGTGGTCAAGCGCATCAACGCCACGCTGCGCCGCGCCGACCAGATTTCCCGCATGGAAGGCGACACCAGCACCTACTGGATGGCCCCGATCATCGCCGATGCCGAAGCCGGCTTCGGCGGCGCGCTCAACGCCTACGAACTCATGAAAGCCATGATCGAAGCCGGCGCCGCCGGCGTCCATTTCGAAGATCAGCTCGCGTCCGAAAAAAAATGCGGCCATCTCGGCGGCAAAGTCCTGGTGCCGATCAGCCAGCACATCCGCACCCTCAACGCCGCCCGCCTCGCCGCCGACGTCGAAGGTGTGTCCACCGTGCTGCTCTGCCGCACCGACAGCCACGCCGCCCAACTCCTCACCGCCGACGTCGATGAGCGCGACCGCCCCTTCATCACCGGCGAACGCACGCCCGAAGGCTTCTACCGCATCAAGCCCGGCCTCGGCGTCGAATACGCCATCGCCCGCAGCCTGGCCTACGCGCCCTACGCCGACCTCCTCTGGTGGGAAACCTCCGAACCCAACCTCGATGAGGCCCGCCAGTTCGCCGAAGCCATCCACAAGCAATTCCCCGGCAAGATGCTCGCCTATAATTGCTCGCCGAGCTTCAACTGGAAAAAGAAACTGAGCCCCGAAAAAATCGCGACCTTCCAGCAGGAAATCGCAGCCATGGGCTACAAATTCCAGTTCGTCACCCTGGCCGGCTTCCATTCGCTGAACTACTCGATGTTCCAACTCGCCAAAGGCTACGCCGAACGCGGCATGGCCGCCTACTCGGAACTCCAGCAGGCCGAATTCGCCGCCGAACCCCAGGGCTACACCGCAACCCGCCACCAGCGCGAAGTCGGCACCTCCTATTTCGACGCCGTCGCCGTCGCCGTCTCCGCCGGCAAAGCCTCCACCACCGCCATGGCCGGCAGCACCGAAACCGAACAATTCCACGATCAGGACGACCAGCCCGGCCACAACCACGACCACGACGACGGCCTGGTCCACCACCACAGCTGGGCGGTCAGCTCCCCCGACCGCTAAGCCCCGCTCAAATTACCAGTCCCCGCGATGCCGGCATGGTGCCGGCATCCGTTCCGTCGACTAGCCCCGGACGCCAGCCGTCCGGGGCATTTTTTTACCCCCGCGCCAACGGTCGTGTTTCTGAAAAGGCAAGGCAAGCACTTCTTTTTTTGCAAAAAAAGAAGCAAAAAAACTCTTATTACCTAAGCCCCTGCGCGCCAATCCGCTGGCCACTCAACAACCGTAGGGCGGAAACGCGAAGCGTAATCCGCGTTCGCCGGTTCCAATATGCCGCTGCTTGCTGAACAAACCCACGCCAAACTCATTCAAATTCAGAGAGCGCATGTTTTAAAACCGTTACAGCTTCCATGTCTCCAAACTTCACGAGTACACGTGCGGGCACAACGATTCGGACGCCATCCGGCGTCACGATCAAACGTCCATCCGGCGTTACGATTTGTTGTTCGTCCTGATTTTGGGAATCGACCTCGATTTTAGTACTAGCCAAGCTGCTCGATACCCTAGCATGTTTCGTAAAGCTAACAATATCGTGCAACATCATAAGAGCCGAATTGTTTGACTCAACACATAGTTCATACGCTCGACGTTTACTGTCGGGTTTGTAAGTTTTTTCTTTCCAATCTAGCAAACAATATATGCTGAAAACCGCGTTGATAGCGTGATCCATCGCCGATTTAGAGTCGAACTGTCTTTGTGCTAATTCTAGGCGCTTAATCTCATTCCCCGCCTTTTCTCTCAGATTAGCGAAAGTGAACATCAAGCCCGTGACATGTTTATCACGTGCCTATCCGGTTAAGTCAGACACCCACTACATGTGGGGTGGACCCATGCTCCCGAATAAAGCTGGGCATAGGTTGGCGCCTCGGCGCCGCCCGCG
>NZ_NCJX01000145.1:0-4471 GCF_002282635.1 Acidiphilium sp. 34-64-41
AAACGCCTGGAACAAGCTCATGCAGATGCCAAAACAAATCGCTTCGATCACACAACGAGACTGGATCAAAGCGGTCATTGGATAGGCAGGTTGGTATAAAGCCGCACCCGGCCGAGTCGATAGTCCGCCGCAACACTGTCCGCATGCGCCATCAACCGCCTGCCATGGCCACGACCGGCATGCGCCGGCAGCACCGCGATATTCTCGACAACAAGACAGCCAGGCTCCGGCACCAGTTCGATCAGCGCAATGATCGTGCCATCCGATTCAAGCACGTCGATCAGATGATCGCGCACCGCGACGACATAATCCACCAACATCGGCACCGGCTTGCGCCCGATGATCGGCACCCATTTCGCATAGGCCGCATCGGTCACCGCGGCAATCACATCGGCATCGGCCACGGTCGCGCGGCGTAGGACCGGACCGATCGAGGTTTCGATTGTATCGGTCATCACGGGACGATATCGGTTTGATAAAATTTGACAAGCCGAATCGTCGAGGATTGACGGCAAGTCGTAGAAAGCAAGGCCTTCTTTTTTTGAAAAAAAACAAGCAAAAAAACTTTTATCCATCAGGCCGCCGAAGGTAAAACCAACGACGACCCAACGAATAAAAGTTTTTTGCTTCTTTTTTACAAAAAAGAAGTCTTGCCTGACCTGAACCTCAAACCGAGTAATACATCTCGAACTCAACCGGATGCGGCGTATGCTCGAACCGGTACACTTCCGACCATTTCAGCTCGATATAGCTCTCGATCTGTTCCTTGCTGAACACATCGCCGGCCAGCAGGAAGTCGTGATCGGCGGCGAGCGCGCCCAACGCCTCACGCAGCGAACCGCAGACGGTCGGAATGCCTTTCAGCTCTTCCGGCGGCAGATCGTACAAATCCTTGTCCATCGGGTCGCCCGGGTGGATCTTGTTCTTGATGCCATCGAGCCCGGCCATCGCGATGGCCGAATAGGCCAGATACGGGTTGGCCGAGGCATCCGGGAACCGCACCTCCACGCGCTTGGCCTTCGGATTGGTGGTGTAGGGAATCCGGCACGAGGCCGAGCGGTTCCGTGCCGAATACGCCAGCAGCACCGGCGCCTCGAACCCGGGGATCAACCGCTTGTAGCTGTTGGTCGAGGGGTTGGTGAACGCGTTGATCGCCTTGGCGTGTTTGATGATGCCGCCGATGAAATACAGGCACATCTCCGACAGATCGGCATAACCGTTGCCGGCGAACAGCGGCTTGCCGTTCTTCCAGATCGACTGATGGGTGTGCATGCCCGATCCGTTGTCGCCATAAATCGGCTTGGGCATGAACGTCGCGGTCTTGCCGTAGGAATGCGCGACGTTGTGGACGCAGTATTTATAAATCTGCATCTGGTCGGCCATTTTGGTCAGCGAGCCGAACCGCGTGCCCAGCTCGTGCTGGCTCTGCGCCACCTCGTGGTGATGCTTTTCGATCGGCAGGCCCATTTCGCCCATCGTCGCCAGCATTTCCGCGCGCAGATCGCTCTCGGAATCGACCGGCGGCACCGGGAAATACCCACCCTTGATGCCAGGCCGATGCCCCATGTTGCCTTCCGGATAATCCTTCAGCGACGAGCCGGGACCCTCCATGCTGTCGATCTGGTACATGCCGAAATTGCCGCCGGTGCCGAACTTCACCGAATCGAACACGAAAAACTCAGCCTCGGCGCCGACCACGATGGTATCGCCGATGCCGGTCGACTTCAGATACGCCTCGACCCGCTTGGCCGTGCCGCGCGGGTCGCGCGCATAGCCCAGACCGGTCGAGGGCTCGATGATATCACAGAACAAAATCATGCTCGGCTTGGCCGCGAACGGGTCCATCACCGCGGTCTCGGCGTCCGGCATCAGGATCATGTCGGATTCATTGATCGCCTTCCAACCGGCGATCGAAGACCCGTCGAACATGATGCCGTCGCGAAACGCGTCCTCGTCCATCGTCGAAATATGCTGGGACGTGTGCTGCCACTTGCCACGCGGATCGGTGAACCGCAGGTCGACGAAATCGGCCCCGTTCTCCTTCATCATCGCGATCGCTTTTGCTACTGCATCGCCGCTGCCGGCTGGCTTCTTCGCCATCTTGGTCCTCACTGCTGGTCAGATTGATGATGCCGCACGATGCGGCACCGTTACGGAAACTGTCAAATCGCGGCTTCGCCCTTTTCGCCGGTCCGAATGCGAATGACATCTTCGATGGTGGAGACGAAAATCTTGCCATCGCCAATCCGCCCGGTCCGGGCCGCATTGGTGATCGCCTCGATCGCGCGCTCGGCGACGCTGTCCTCGCAGATCACCTCGATCTTCACCTTGGGCAGAAAATCCACCACATATTCAGCGCCGCGATACAATTCGGTATGACCTTTCTGGCGGCCGAAACCCTTGGCTTCCAACACGGTGATGCCCTGAAGCCCAACCTCGTGCAAGGCTTCCTTCACCTCGTCCAGCTTGAACGGTTTGATAATCGCTTCGATTTTTTTCATCCGGTTCACGCCCGATCCGAGACGGGCACCCTCCTTGTTGCTGGTTTATCTCGGCGGGCAAATGCACGCACCGGCCCTTGTCCGGCCGGCAACACTGCGATGCATATGCCGTGCCAACGACACCTGACGCCAGGGATCGTTGCGTTGCTCACGGGATCGGCATAGCCTGTGCCCAAAACAAGTGCAGTTCATGCCTAGTTTACGAACGCCGCACGCCAAACCCCTTGCCCTTCCGTCGTCTCGCACGATACTGCACACAAATTGCCTAGGGAGCCAGACCGTGAAATCGCCCAACCTCATGCTCGACGCCATCGGCACGACGATCTTCACGGTCATGTCCGCCCTCGCGACCCAGCACGGCGCGATCAACCTCGGCCAGGGTTTCCCCGATACCGATGGACCCCAGGACGTAATCGATGCCGCCGCCGCCGCCCTGCGCGATGGCCGCAACCAATACCCGCCGCTGACCGGCGTCGCCGAACTGCGCGAAGCCGTCGCCGCAGCCAACCAGCGTTTCTACGGCATCACCGTTGATCCAGCGACCGAAGTGGTCGTCACCTCCGGTGCCACCGAAGCGATCACGGCGAGTCTGATGGCACTGCTCAACCCCGGCGACGAAGCCGTACTGATCGAACCGCTCTACGATACCTATCTGCCCGTCGTGCGGATGCTCGGCGCCACCGCCAGGCTGGTCCGCCTGAACCCGCCAGACTGGCAGCTGCCGCGCGCCGAGCTCGAAGCCGCGTTCGGCCCCAAAACCAAACTGCTGCTGCTGAATTCACCAATGAACCCGACCGGCAAGGTCTTCTCCGCCGACGACCTCGCGTTCATCGCAGCCCTGCTGACCCGGCACGATTGCTACGCCGTGTGCGACGAGGTCTACGAACATTTGATCTTCGATGGTCTGAAACATACGCCCCTGATGAGCCTGCCCGGCATGCGCGAACGCTGCCTGCGCATCGGCAGCGCCGGTAAAACCTTCAGCCTGACCGGCTGGAAAATCGGCTACGTCACCGCCCCCGCGCGCCTCGCCACGCTGGTCGCCCGCGCCCACCAGAACCTCACCTTCACCACGCCGCCCAATTTGCAACGCGCCGTCGCCATCGGCCTCGCCAAGGACGATGCCTATTTCGCTGCCATGGGCACCGACCTCGCCGCCAAACGCGACATCCTCGCCGCCGGCCTCCGCGACATCGGATTCATCGTGCTGCCGAGTTCCGGCTCCTACTTCATCACGACCGATTTCACCCCCCTCGGCTTCGAAGGCGACGATGTCGCCTTCTGCCGCCACATCACCGAACACGCCGGCGTCGCCGCCATTCCGGTCTCCGCCTTCTATCCCGCTGACGCGCCGACCCACTACGCCCGCTTCGCCTTCTGCAAACGCGAAACCGTGCTCCGCGAAGCGATCGATCGCCTCAGCCGGCATTTTGCCGCGCGACAGGCAGCGGAATAGGGTAAGAAAGTTAAGGAAGTGCTACTTTTTTGAAAAAAAGTAGCAAAAAACTTTTGTTTGTTTTAGGGCCGTTCGCTGCCGTCAGGTCGGCGCCGCTTCGCTGGATAGGCCACCCGCGCCCGGCCAAAATCCCCGCCATCCGCCAACTCCGCCTTGCCGATATGGACATGGCCGCGGCGGTCATGCACGCCTCGTTCGACGACCGGCTGCCGCATCTTGCCGCCCCGCTCACACCCGATCGAAAACTCGTCACCGCCGCTGGAAGCCAAGCGAGACTAACGCAAACGCAAGAATCTTCTTTTTTGTGAACAAAAAAGAAGCAAAAAAAACTTTGTTAATCTCGGCTCGTGCCGGTGAAATCGCCCTTGCCTCAGACAAACAAAAGTTTTTTGCTTCTTTTTTTCAAAAAAGAAGCGCTTTCTTCCTTTCTCACCCCCCGCCCACCGTGGTTATCTCCCCTGGTGCGCACCGCCCCAACCCCGCTGACGATCTCACTCCTCGGCCGCTTCGCCCT
>NZ_NCJX01000014.1:0-56897 GCF_002282635.1 Acidiphilium sp. 34-64-41
TTCGGACGTCAGGCAGCCCAACACAGCCGCTACCGGCCTACCATCCGTCCTACGAACGAACGAAAGGGAAAAATTGCGCTGTTCAGAGGTTCCTTAACGGGAAACATCGAATCACAATTCACCGAGTCGGGGGAATCCCCAGAGAGTCAGAAAATTCGGCGGCTGGTATAAGTCATTGTAAAGATTGGCGTCCCCGGCGGGATTTGAACCCACGACCCCAGGATTAGGAATCCTGTGCTCTATCCTGCTGAGCTACGGAGACGTGACGTTGGTATAGCAAAGCGCCAACGCCACGCCAAACCTGGCTCAGCCGACCGGTTCGGTGGCTTCCTGGCTGAGGCGGTAGCCGCCGCCTTCGGTGATCAGCAGACGGGCCTGGTTGGGTTCGGGTTCGATTTTCTGGCGTAGGCGGTAGACGTGGGTTTCGAGCGTGTGGGTGGTGACCGCGGCGTTGTAGCCCCAGACTTCGTTCAGGAGGATCTGCCGGCCGACCGATTTGCCGCCGGCGCGGTAGAGGTATTTCAGGATTGCCGCTTCCTTGTCGGTCAGGCGGATGCGGCGGTTCTTGATCGGTTCGTGCAGCAGTTTCATCGCCGGGTGGAAGGTGTAGGGGCCGATCTGCAGCACCGCGTCCTCGCTGCTTTCGAAATTGCGCAGATGGGCGCGCAGGCGGGCGAGCAGTTCGGCGAGGCGGAAGGGCTTCGCGACATAGTCGTTGGCGCCGGAATCGAGGCCGCGGACCACGTCCTGCTCTTCGGCCGAGCCGGTCAGCATGATGATCGGGATTTTCATGCCCGATTTGCGGAGCCCGGCGCAGAAGCTGCGGCCGTCGCCGTCCGGCAGGCCGACATCGAGGATGATGGCGTCGAACCGCTGGTCGGCTTTGGCGAGGATCGCCTCGGCTTCGGCGATCGTGCCTGCCTCGGTCGGGGTGAACTCGTTATCGGCCCGCAATTGTTCGCTCAGCGTGGTGCGCAAGGCCCGATCATCGTCGACAATCAGGATGGGGTGATGGCTCGTCATGGCTCGGTTCCTCGAAAAACTCAGTTCGACCAGTCGATGTGCCTGCCGCGATAACCGCTGCCGCCGCTTCACGCCACCCTTGCGGGGCCGATCACGGCGATTTGCTGTCGCAGGGCACGGTTTGACGCACGCATGGGCCCACAGCAGATGATGCCTGTTCGTTGCACACCCGGCGATGCGCCCTCTGGCCGATTTGGCCGCTCACATCCATATACATAAGAACCGTGTATGCCATAGATCACCCGCCCTTTATGGATATTGGGACAAGATGAATGAATTGCCATGACCCTGTTGCCCTCCGTTACGCCTGATCGCGACGCCGGTGGCGTTTCCCGCAAGGATACCGTGAGCGCGCTTCTCACGGATACGATGGGTGCGCCTCGCACGGATACGATGGGTGCTCCCCGCACCGATACGATGGGTGCTCCCCGCACCAGGGCGGTGCATCGGGCGGTTGCCGACAGCCGGCGCGGTGTGCCGGTGATCATTGCCGGGCCGCAGCCGTTGATTGTCGCCCCCGCCGAGACCGTGGGGGCCGAGGGGTTGAATTTGATCGATCGGCTGGCGGCCGGGCCGGCGAGCCTGCTGTTGGCGCCCGCGCGCGCGGAGGCGGTGCTGGGCGTGGCGATTGCCGAACCGGGGGTGGCGGTCGCGCTGGCGCTCGCGCGGCCGCTGATCGATGCCGCCACGCTGCGCCGGGCGGCGGACCCGACGCTTGAACAGATACTGCCGCGCTTCAATCGCACGGTCGTACCGGGCCAGGCGGCGGCGGCGCTCGCGCTGGGTAAGCTCGCGCGGTTGCTGCCGGCGATGGTCGTGGCCCCGGTGCGGGCTGGCTGGGCATCGCTGCCGCTGGGTGCGGGGTTGCTGGTGGTGCCCGCGGCGGATCTGCTGGCGTATCCGACCGAACTGGCAGCAACCCTTCACCGCGTTGCCGAGGTGGCGATACCGCTCGCCGATGCGCCGGATGCGCGGTTGATCGCGTTTCGCGCGCTCGATCAGGGGATCGAGCACATGGCGATCCTGGTGGGGGATCCGGCCAGCCAGCCGGCACCGCTGGTGCGCATCCATTCCGAGTGTTTCACCGGCGATCTGCTCGGTTCGCTGCGCTGCGATTGCGGGCCTCAGTTAAGGGGCGCGATCAAGCGGATGGCGGATGAAGGTGCGGGGGTTGTGCTGTATCTGGCGCAGGAGGGCAGGGGTATCGGGCTGATCAACAAGCTGCGGGCCTATACGCTGCAGGACCGCGGGCTGGATACGGTCGATGCCAACCGCGCGCTCGGCTGGCAGGCGGATGAGCGCAATTTTCATATCGCGGCGGCGATGCTCGAATCGCTGGGGCTGCATCGTATTCGGCTATTGACCAACAATCCGGATAAAACCGCTGGTCTGATGGCGTGCGGTGTCGAGATCGTCGAGCGGGTGGCACATATCATCGCACCCAACGGCGTCAATGATGGCTATCTGGCCACCAAGGCCGCGCGCATGGGGCATTTGTTTGAATAAGGTGGAGCTGCACATCGCCTCGGTCCGGGGCGATGGATACTTATGGTTGGGGCCGGAGCGGTTTCAGGCGTCGATCGGGGCGCGGGGCATCGTGCGGCACAAGGAGGAAGGCGATAGCGGCACCCCCGGCGGGCGGTTGGCGCTGCGGCGGGTGCTGTATCGGGCCGATCGGGTGGCCTTGCCGCGCTGCGCGGTGCCGACCGAGCCGATCGCGCGCAGCGATGGCTGGTGCGATGATCCGCATCACGCGGATTACAACCGGATGATCCGGCTGCCGCACGCGGCGCGGCATGAGGCATTGTGGCGCGAGGATGCGCTGTACGATGTGATCGGCGTGCTGGGGTGGAACGATGCGCCGGTGATCCGCGGCCGGGGTTCGGCGATTTTTCTGCACGCGGCGCGGCCGGATTATCGGCCGACTGCCGGTTGCATCGCGCTGGCGCCGGCCGATCTGATCGCGGTTCTGGCCAAGGGGCTGACCGCGGTCGATGTTATCGGGGGTTGATGCTGCGTTCGGGCTGATGGACCGCCCGAACGCCTGTGATCAACGGCCGATCGGCACATTGATGCCGAAGGACAGCGATGGCGGGCCGTAATAGGCGGGCGGCGGCGGCGCATAATAAACCGGCGGCGGCGGCGGGGGCGGCGGTGCGTAATAGACCGGCGGCGGCGGCGGGTAGTAGCCGCGCGGGCCCCGATAGCCGCCACGCCAGTCATCATCACCGCGGTGATGCCAGCCGGGCCGGCCATGGTCGCCACCATCATGCTGCCATGGCGGATCGGCAAACGCAGTGCCGGCTGTGGCAAGCCCCACGGCACCGGCCAGGCCAGCCAGAACCAGAATGCGCCGGATGGTCTGGCCCTGACGGTTCGGTTTGCGGTTCATGATCAAAACTCCTCGTTAAGCTATGGACGGATATAGTTACGCATCATGGCAAAGGAGCGGCCGCAATTCGGGCGAAATACGGCTGACCAAAATTTCATGATCATGGGATGGGAGATCGATGGAGGTGGGAGATTGGCGTGGCGCAAGGAAGGCCAGGGGCTCTGCCCCTGGACCCCGTTAAAGGCGGAGCCTTTAAAATCCATTAGTTTTAGGCAAGGGGAGGGCGCTGCCTCAGACTTTCCGCTGATCTGGCCTGGGTCGCCCTCCCCTTGCCTAAAACTAGCGGGTTCTAAGGGCTAAGCCCTTAGTGGGGGTCGAGGGGGCGGAGGAGCCGAAGGTTCCAGCGATGCTCTTCATCGATGGAATGGCTCCGGAGGGAAAGCCCCCCGCCTTGCTTGCTCCAGGCCAGGCACCCATCCCCATTGATCTGACGATCCCATGACTATGGGGTCTTGCGGAGGGGTGGGGCGGGGCGGCATTGTTGGGTTGTATTGGGGTTGGGTGATTTTTTGTGATGAGCGGGCGGTTTTTGTGAAGCGGCGTGTCAGGGCGGTGATCATACCGTTATTGTTACTGATCGTGACGGGGTATTTTGTGTTCAATGCGATCAAGGGGTCGCGCGGGATTACGGCGCAGCGGCAGGATCAGGGGTTGTTGGTGCGTGACCAGGCGACGTTGGCGGGTGTGCAGGCGCGGCGGGATCGGTGGCAGGCGCGGGTGGATGCGTTGCGGCATCATGCGATCGACCGGGACATGTTGAATGCTCAATCGCGATCGGTTTTGAACCTGGCCAATCCGGATGATTTGTCGGTGCCGTTGAAGCCGTTGCCGCCGGGGACGGCGGCACCTGTTGCAGGTGGTGCGCAGGCGCCCGCTCCGCCGGCCACGGCATCGACCGCGAAGCCGTGAGCGGCGTCGTGTGTGGTGCATAGGTGGGGCGCACGAGTGCGGTGGGGCGTTGGCTTGAGGGGGCTCGCGGTCGTTCGTTTGAACGGCGGGTAAGACGTTAACTGATTTTCGGTTAACATGCGTATTGCATTGCACAATCGATGTTTTTTTCGTGACACGCTTGCCAATCGGCACGGTTGCGACGATTGAGGGACGAGTTTAGTTGCCCGTTGATTTGATGGAGGGGGATATGGCGGCAAGCCAGGCGAAATCGATCACCAAAACATCGTCGGCGGTGCGCAAGCGCGCCGGCAAGGCGGCTCCCGCGCTCGATCGTGATGAATTGCTGGCCGCTTATTCCAAAATGCTGCTGATCCGCCGGTTCGAGGAAAAGGCCGGTCAGCTTTACGGCATGGGGCTGATCGGCGGTTTCTGTCATTTGTATATTGGCCAGGAGGCGGTGGTGACCGGCATGCAGCTGGCGCTGGAGCCGGGCGACCAGGTGATCACCTCGTATCGCGACCATGGGCACATGATTGCGTGCGACATGGACCCCAAGGGTGTGATGGCGGAGCTGACCGGGCGCGCGGGCGGGTATTCGCACGGCAAGGGCGGCTCGATGCACATGTTTTCCAAGGAAAAGGGTTTCTACGGCGGCCATGGCATTGTCGGCGCGCAGGTTTCGCTGGGCGCGGGGCTGGCGTTCGCCAATCATTATCGCGGCAACGACCGGGTGACTTTGGCCTATTTCGGCGAGGGTGCGTCGAACCAGGGCCAGGTGTTCGAGAGTTTCAATCTGGCGGCGCTGATGAAGCTGCCGGTGGTTTTCATCATCGAGAACAATCGCTACGGCATGGGCACCAGCGTCGAGCGGGCATCGGCCTCGCGCGATCTGAGCCAGAACGGCGCGCCGTGGCATATTCCGGGCATGCAGGTGGACGGCATGGACGTGATGGCGGTGAAGGCGGCGGCGGAGCAGGCGGTGGCGCATTGCCGCGCCGGCAACGGGCCGTATCTGCTGGAGATGAAGACGTATCGGTATCGCGGTCATTCGATGTCGGACCCGGCGAAGTATCGGACGCGCGAGGAGGTGCAGAAGATGCGCACCGAGCATGATTGCATCGATCTGGCGCGCAAGGGGCTCGAGGCGCTGGGTGTTGCCGAGGATCAGCTCAAGACGATCGATGACGAGATCAAGAAGCGGATTCAGCAAGCGGCGGATTTCGCGCAGGAGAGCCCGGAGCCTGATGAATCCGAGTTGTGGACCGATATTCTGGTGGAGGCGTAAGCGATGAGCACGGACGTTCTGATGCCGGCGCTGAGCCCGACGATGACCGAAGGCAAGCTGGCCAAATGGCTGAAGAAGATCGGGGATACGGTGAAATCCGGCGATGTGCTGGCCGAGATCGAAACCGACAAGGCGACCATGGAGGTCGAGGCGGTCGATGAGGGTGAGTTGCTGAAAATCCTGGTGCCGGAGGGTACCGACAACGTGCCGGTGAATGCGCCGATTGCGGTGCTCGGCACCAGGGGCGAGAGCGTGGCGGCGCCGCAGGTCAAGGCCGAGTCGCCGAAGGTTGAGGCGAAAATTGAGGCGAGAGCGGATGCCAGATCCGCGCCGAAGGCGGCGCCGGTGCCGGACAGCGAGAAAGATTGGGGCCCGACCAGCGAGCTGACCGTGCGCGAGGCGTTGCGCGATGCGATGGCCGCCGAGATGCGCCGCGATAGCGATGTGTTTCTGATGGGTGAGGAGGTGGCGCAGTATCAGGGCGCCTACAAGATCAGCCAGGGTCTGCTCGATGAGTTCGGCGAGAAGCGCGTGATCGATACGCCGATCACCGAGCACGGGTTCACCGGCATGGCGGTGGGGGCGGCGATGTCCGGCCTCAAGCCGATCGTCGAATTCATGACGTTCAATTTCGCGATGCAGGCGATCGATCAGATCATCAATTCGGCGGCCAAGACGCTGTATATGTCGGGTGGGCAGATGGGCTGCCCGATCGTGTTTCGTGGGCCCAATGGTGCGGCGGCACGCGTCGCGGCGCAGCACAGCCAATGCTATGCCTCGTGGTACGCGCATTGCCCGGGGTTGAAGGTCGTCGCACCGTATTCGGCAGCCGATGCCAAGGGGTTGCTGCGGGCGGCGATCCGTGATCCGAACCCGGTGATCTTTCTCGAGAACGAGATTCTGTACGGGCATAAGTTCGAGGTGCCGACCGATGATGATTTCATCCTGCCGATCGGCCGCGCCAAAATCGAGCGCGCGGGTGAGGACGTCACCATCGTTGCGTTTTCGCTGATGGTCGATGTTGCGCTGAAAGCCGCCGAGCTGCTCGACCAGCAGGGGATTTCGGCCGAGGTGATCAATCTGCGGACGATTCGCCCGCTCGATATCGAGACCATCGTGGCCTCGGTGAAGAAGACCAGCCGGGTCGTCAGTGTCGAGGAAGGCTGGCCGTTCGCCGGTATCGGCGCGGAGATTGCCATGCAGATCACCGAGCACGCGTTCGACTGGCTGGATGCGCCGCCGACCCGGGTTTCCGGCCTCGATGTGCCGATGCCCTATGCCGCCAATCTGGAAAAACTGGCGTTGCCCCAGCCGAACTGGGTGGTCGATGCCGTGAAAAAACTGTTCTGAACCGGGAGCGCTGCCATGGCCACCAACATCCTGATGCCGGCTCTATCACCCACCATGACCGAGGGCACCCTCGCGAAATGGCTGAAACAAGAGGGTGACACCATCAAATCCGGCGATGTCATTGCCGAGATCGAGACCGACAAGGCGACCATGGAGGTCGAGGCGGTCGATGAGGGCGTGCTTGGCAAGATCCTGGTCGCGGCGGGCACCGAAGGTGTGGCGGTGAACGCGCCGATCGCCGTGTTGGTCGATGCTGGTGAGGCGGTGCCGAGCGCGGCAGCGGTGCCCACACCTGTACCCAAAGCCGCCGTCGAAGCGACGCCGGCCCCGGCGCCGCGCGGCGAACCCAAGGCGAACGGACACGATACCAGCGATCATGGCGCGCGTATTTTTGCCTCACCGCTGGCGCGCCGCATGGCGCAGCAGGCGGGGCTCAATCTGGCGGGCATTACAGGGTCCGGGCCGAACGGGCGCATCGTCAAGGCCGATATCGATGCGGCGCGCGGCCAGACGCCCGCCGCCCCGGCGGGTGTGCCGCAAGCGGCCGCGGCGCCGGTCGCGGCACCGGTTGCCTCACTGGCACCGAAACCCGCCGAGATCACCGCGCCGCACGATGCGGTGCCGCATTCCTCGATGCGCAAGGTGATCGCCAAGCGGCTCCAGGCCGCCAAGCAGACGATTCCGCATTTCTATCTGTCGATGGATGTCGAACTCGATGCGCTGCTGAAACTGCGCGCCGACCTCAATGCCCAGTCGCCCAAGGATGGCGCTGGCGCGTTTAAACTCTCGGTCAACGATCTGATCATCAAGGCCAGCTCCATCGCGCTGCGCCGCGTGCCCGCAGCCAACGCCAGCTTCACCGATGATGCGATGATCCGCTATCACGACGTGGATATTTCGGTGGCGGTCGCGATTCCGGATGGGTTGATCACGCCGATCATCCGCAAGGCCGACCAGAAGGGCCTGGCCGCGATCAGCAACGAGATGAAAGACCTCGCCGCCCGGGCGAAATCCGGCAAGCTGAAACCCGAGGAATTCCAGGGCGGCTCGTTCTCTATTTCGAACCTCGGCATGTTCGGCATCACCAGCTTTTCCGCGATCATCAACCCACCGCAAGGGGCGATCATCGCGATCGGCGCCGGGGAAAAACGCCCCGTCGTGCGCGGGTCGGAGCTGGCGATCGCCACCGTGATGACGGTGACATTGTCATGCGATCATCGCGTGGTCGATGGCGCGATCGGCGCGGAGTTCCTCGCGGCGTTCAAGGCGATCGTCGAGGCGCCGCTTAGTCTGATGCTGTAGGGATAAGAAAAGATGTTCTTTTTTGAAAAAAAGAACCAAAAAACTTTTTTGAGTTGGGTCGTAGGCTGTGGCGATCGAGCGTCTCCGGACCAGATTAATGAAAGTTTTTGCTTCTTTTTTCAAAAAGAAGCCTTCCCGTCCTGATGCCTAATTTTACTCTCCGCGACGCCACGCCCGCCGATACCGACGCCGTGCTCGCTCTGGTGCACGACCTCGCAGTTTATGAACGCGCGCCGAATGCCGTGGACATGACCGCGCCGATGCTGCACGCGGCGCTGTTCGGCGACAAGCCGCTCGCCCACGCCATCGTTGCCGAAGATGAAGAACTTCTCGGCTTCGCGCTCTATTTCACCAGTTTTTCGACCTGGACGGGCAAGGCCGGGATTTATCTCGAGGATTTGTTCGTCAAGCCCGAAGCGCGCGGCCGGGGAATCGGCAAGGCGCTGCTGCAATCTCTCGCGGCGGAGGCGATCCGGCGGGATTGTGCGCGGCTCGAGTGGCAGGTGCTCGATTGGAACGAACCGGCGATTGCGTTCTACAAATCCCTCGGTGCCGAACCGCTCGATGAATGGACGCGCTATCGCGTCAAAGGCGAGGCGCTCAAAGCCCTGGCCAAGCAGGAGACCAAACATGGCTGATCAGAATTTCGATGTCGTCGTGGTCGGCGGCGGGCCGGGCGGTTACGTCACCGCCATCCGCGCGACCCAGCTTGGCATGAAGACCGCGCTGGTCGAGCGTGAGAATTTGGGCGGCATCTGCCTCAACTGGGGCTGTATCCCGACCAAGGCATTGCTGCGTTCATCGGAAATCAACCATTTGCTGCATAATCTCGGCGAGTTCGGGTTTGCGGCGGATAATATCAGCTTCGATCTCGCCAAAGTCGTCAAGCGCTCGCGCGGTGTCGCCAAGCAATTGTCGTCCGGCGTCGCGCATCTGATGAAAAAGAACAAGATCACTGTGTTCGACGGCACTGGTGCCCTCGCCGGGGTCCGCACGCTCAAGGTCGAGAAAGACGGCAAGCCCGTCGTCACGCTGACTGCGAACCACATTATCTTCGCAACCGGCGCGCGGGCCCGCGTGCTGCCCGGTCTGGAGCCGGATGGCAAATTCATCTGGTCCTATCGCGAGGCGATGGTGCCGGACATGATGCCGAAATCGCTGGTGGTGATCGGGTCTGGTGCGATCGGCATCGAATTCGCCAGTTTCTACCGCAACATGGGGGCGGAGGTGACGGTGATCGAAGCCCTGCCGCGGATTCTGCCGGTCGAGGATGAGGAAATCTCGGCGTTCATGCACAAACAGTTCGAAAAACAGGGCATGAAACTGCTGACCGGGGCGGTGTTCAAGAGCGCCGAAAAGGGCAAGGACAGCATTACCGTGACCATCGAATCCGGCGGCAAGGAGCACCGGATCACGGCGGATCGCGCGATTTCGGCGATCGGCATCGTCGGTAATTTCGAAAACCTCGGGCTCGAGGCGGCGGGTGTGAAGATCGAGCGCACGCATGTGGTGGTCGATGGGTTCGGCCGGACCGGGGTTAACGGCATTTACGCGATCGGCGACCTGACCGGGCCGCCCTGGCTTGCCCACAAGGCCAGCCACGAGGGGATCATCTGCATCGAGAAAATCGCGGGGCTCAATCCGCACGAATTCGAGACCGGCAATATACCGGGCTGCACCTATTGCCGTCCGCAGGTTGCGTCGGTGGGCATGACCGAGGCGAAGGCGAAGGAGTCCGGCCGGAAAATCAAGGTCGGTCGGTTCCCGTTCATCGGCAATGGCAAAGCGATTGCGATGGGCGAGCCCGAGGGCATCATCAAGACGATTTTTGACGCTGAAACCGGCGAAATGCTCGGCGCGCACATGGCCGGCGCCGAGGTGACCGAGATGATCCAGGGCTATGTCATCGCGCGGCAGTTGGAGACGACCGAATCCGATCTGATGCATACGGTCTTCCCCCACCCTACCGTCAGTGAAGCGATGCATGAATCGGTGCTTGACGCCTATGGTCAGGTCATCCACTTCTGACCGCATGATGCGTACCGAAATAGATCACCGGGTCAGGCACCCGGAAAAGCAGCACCGGAGCGACAATCCGATCCAGCGCAAACCCGCCTGGATCAGGGTAAAGGCGCCGACGCACCCGATCTATCTCGAAACCCGCAACCTGATGCGCGCAAGCGGGCTGGTGACGGTGTGCGAGGAAGCCGCCTGCCCGAACATCGGCGAATGCTGGTCCCAGCGCCATGCGACCATGATGATCATGGGCGAGATCTGCACCCGGGCCTGCGCGTTCTGCAATGTGTCGACCGGTCATCCCAACCCGCTGGCGGCCGATGAGCCTGAGCGCGTTGCCGCCGCGGTTGCCAAGCTCGGGCTGCGGCATGTGGTGATCACCTCGGTCGATCGGGATGATCTGGCGGATGGCGGTGCGGCGCATTTTGCCGCGGTGATCGGCGCGATCCGTGCCGCGACGCCGGCGACCACGATCGAAATTCTGACGCCCGATTTTCTACGCAAGCCGGGTGCGATCGAGACCGTGACGATGGCGCAGCCGGATGTGTTCAATCACAATCTGGAGACCGTGCCGCGCCTGTACCCGACCATCCGGCCCGGCGCGCGGTATTTCCAGTCGCTGCGGCTGCTCGATCGGGTCAAGCAGCTCGATGCCGGCATGTTCACCAAATCGGGCCTGATGGTGGGGCTGGGCGAGACCAAGGCTGAGATCGGTCAGGTGATGGATGATCTGCGGATCGCCGACGTCGATTTCCTCACGATCGGGCAATATCTGCAACCAACCGTTAAGCATGCTGCGGTAGACCGGTTCGTGCCGCCCGATGAATTCGCGGAATTGGCCGCCATGGCGCGTGCGAAAGGGTTTCTGATGGTTTCGGCGACGCCGCTGACCCGATCGTCCTACCATGCCGATGCGGACTTCGCTTCGTTGCGGGCGGCGCGTGCGGCGAAACTGGTGGCCTGACGATGCCGAAGTATTCCGAGCGCAAACTCGTGCCGTATCGGCCGGACCAGATGTTCGAACTGGTTGCCGATGTCGGCAAATATCCGCAGTTTCTGCCGTGGTGCGTTGGCGCGCGGGTGCGCTCGCATATCGGCAATGATCTGGTGGCCGATCTGACGATCGGGTTCGGGCCGTTCCGGGAGAGTTTCACCTCGCGCGTCACGCTCGAGGCGCCGGAGCGGATTCATGTGCATTATGAGAACGGGCCGTTCAAATATCTGCGCAATGAATGGCGGTTCATCGCCGATCCGCGCGGCACGATGATCGATTTCTATGTCGATTTCGAGTTTCGCAGCTTTATTCTGCAAAAGGCGATCGGCGCGGTGTTTGCGGAGGCGGTGCGGCGGATGGTCGCGGCGTTCCTGACCAGGGCGCGCACAATCTATGGCGCGCCGCAACTCGCGCAGAGGCAGGAAGTGAAGGTCTGAGGCTGATCTTCTCTGAAAAGAGCAACCTCCCCAAACCGGCACACACCAACGAATAAAAGTTTTTTGGTTCTTTTTTACAAAAAAGAACCCTGACTTCTTCTCAAAGGACTCAAATGTACGCCCCGATTCCCCCCAACCCCGATGCGCCGCCCCTGCGGATCAACCTCTATTCCGATACCCAGACCCGCCCGACGCGGGCGATGCGCGAGGCGATGCTGAATGCCGAGGTCGGCGACGAGCAGTTGGGGCTCGATCCGACGATCAATGCGCTGTGCGCGCGGGTGGCGCGGCTGCTCGGCAAGGAGGCGGCGATTTTTCTGCCGTCGGGGGCGATGTGCAATTCGATTGCCATTCTGACCCATTGCCGGCCGGGTGATGAGATCATCGCCCATGAATCGGCCCATATCATCGAGGCGGAGGGTGGTGCGCCCTGGGCTTTGGCGGGAGCGCGGGTGCATGGGTTGCCGGGGGCGCGCGGCTTTTTCAGCGCCGATGAGCTGCGGGCCAGCCTGCGGGGGGTATCGCGCTATGCGGCGCCGCAGACGCTGCTGGAGATCGAACAGACGTCGAATTTGGGCGGCGGGGCGGTGTGGCCGTTGGCGACTTTGCAGGAACTCGCCGGTATCGCGCATGAGGCTGGCATGGCGACGCATATGGATGGCGCGCGGCTGATGAACGCCGTGGTCGCCTCCGGTGTTGCGGCCGCCGATTATGCGGCGCCGTTCGATACGGTGTGGATCGATTTCACCAAGGGGCTCGGCGCGCCGCTGGGTGCCGTGCTGGCGGGCTCGGCCGCGACGATCGACCGGGCCTGGCACTGGAAGCAGCGGCTCGGTGGGTCGCTGCGTCAGGCGGGGATTTGCGCGGCCGGGTGCCTTTACGCGCTCGATCATCATGTCGATCGGCTGGCCGAAGATCATGCCAACGCCAAGCGACTGGCCGAAGGGCTGGCCGGGGTGGCGGGGCTCGTGATCGAGCCGCCGGAGACCAATCTGGTCTATGCGGATGTCGCGACCAGCGGCAGAACGCCGGGTGCGTGGGCGGAGTCGTTGCGGGCGCATGGTATCATGGTCTCGGTGATGGGACGCACGCGGCTGCGGCTGTGCACGCATCTCGATGTGTCGGCGGCTGATATCGAGGAGACGATTGCGGCGTTCGCCGCGATCAACTGAGCGGTTTGCGTGGCGTGCGCGGCCTTGTGCTGGCATCCGCCGCCCGCGGCCGGGGACCGGCATCAGCGGCGCGCAACAGATCATCGATGGCGGTGACGGTTGCGGTCGGCAGATGGCGGAGTTGCCGGGCGAAGCGGTTGGCGAGCGCGGTTTGTTCGGGGGTGAGGCCGGCGCTGTCGAGTTTCGGTTTGGGTTTCGACAGGCGCGCGAGGTCGGCGAGGTCGTGCGCGTCGTCCCAGATCAGGTCGAATTGTTCGCAGATCTGATGGATCAGCCCTGGCGAGGGCGCGCCGCGGCGGCCGTGTTCGAGTGCTGAGAGATAGGCGGGCGAGATATCGAGTGCGGTGGCCATTGCCCGCAGGGTGATGTGGCGGTCGGCGCGGAGTTGGCGGAGTTTTGCGCCGAACGGCGTCATTCGCGACGGCGGCGGAGCAGCACGCGCAGCGCCCCTTCATTGGCGGCGTGGGGGTGGCAGACCGCGAGGATCATGGCGTGCAGCGGCGCATCGTTGAGCCAGAACGGCACTTCGCGGCGGAGCACACCTTCGCCGCCGGCGCGCCGGCCGTGGCCGGTGACGATTTCGACACAGCGCATGCCCTGCGCCGAAGCACCGGCGATCAGCGCCATGACGGCGATATGGGCGTTCGGCTTGGTCATGCCGTGCAGGTCGAGCACGCGTTCGGGGGCGATTTTGCCGGCGCGGAAGCGTGACCAGGTGGCGCGGTCGAGCCCGGGCGGGGCGGTGCCGATCGACAGGGCGGCGCGGCGGTGCGCTGCGGATTTCGGTCGTGGGGGTGGCGGTGCCGGCGGTTCCGGCTTGGTTGGTGCGGCGAGCGGGCGGGGTATTGGTGCGGGTTCGGGCAACACGGGCACGCGCACGCCGGGCAGGGGAGCGACATGGCGCAGATAGCGCGCCCAGGCTTCCAGATCAGCCGCAGGAATGATTTTCGCCCTGATTCCCATGACTCAACTAAAAAAGTTTTTGCTTCTTTTTACAAAAAGAAGCGCTTACTCGTCTCGCTGATGATCGGCTCCCACCAGGACGATGTGCAGCCGCCGCGGCCCGTGCGCGCCGAGTTCCAGGGTGCGCTCGATATCGGCCGAGCGCGACGGGCCGGTGACCAGCATGACATTGCGGGGCATCGCACCCGCCTGGCGCAGACGGTCGAACGCGTCCTCGTAGGGGCCGACGATGTCGGTGGTGTCGAGCACGACGATTTCGGTATCGGGCAGCAGGTTCAGCGTGGTCGGCGTGCCGGCGCCGGAGGGCAGCATGAGGGTGCCGGTTTCCGCGATGCCGGCGAATCCGGCCTGGACGGAGACCATGTCGCTCGCCGCGGCACGGCCGAAGCGCGTGGTCAGCAGGGTGTTGGCCGACCAGTCGATGTGCTCCAGCGTCGGGTGCGGCGCGATGGCGAGTTCCATCGGCAGGTTCTGGGCGCGGAGGTAGGTCGCGATGGCTTCGGGCAGGGCGGTCCGGTCCTGGATATGATCGATCGTTGCAAACTCACGCGTGGCGTTGGCGACGAACAGATCGATCAGCCCGGCATGATCGAGCGCGACGCGGGCGGGTATGATCTGGCGGGGGTGGGCGGCGAGGCGGGCTTGCAGCATCATCGACTGGTCGGCCGGCAGGGCACCGCGGCCGAGGCCGCGGCGGATGGCGGCGAGGATGGCGGCGCGCTGGTCGTTCGAGGTAGCGTTCATCGGCTGCGCTGCTCCCTGGCATAGCGGGCAAAAAACGTCTCGCCTTCGGGGGCGGGCATGTCGCGGTCCTTGGTCCAGGCGCCGGCGAGCGGCAGGGAGCGGAACGAGCCGCGTTTACGCCCGGCGAGGCCGAGGCTCCAGGAGGCGATGCGCGTGACGGCGCGGTAAAGCGCGGGCCGGCGGGCGAAAAATCCCCAGATGCCGATGCCGTAGCGGCCGGTGGCCGGCGACAGATTGCGCTCGAACGCGCGCTCGCGCCAATGGCGCATCATGCCGGTGAGAGGGATTTTCATCGGGCAGACGCTCTCGCATTTGCCGCAGAAGGTCGAGGCGCTGGGCAGCAGATGCGCTTGGTCGGCGCCGAAAATCGCCGGGGTCAGCACGCTGCCCATCGGGCCGGAATACATCGAGCCATAGGCGTGACCGCCGACCGTGAGATAGACCGGGCAATGGTTCATGCAGGCGGAGCAGCGGATGCAGCGCAGCATGTCCTGGAACTCGGAGCCGACCATGTTGGAGCGGCCGTTGTCGAGCAGGACGACGTGGTATTCCTCCGGCCCGTCGAGGTCGCCCGGGCGCTTCGGGCCGGTGGAAAACGTGGTGTAGACCGAGAATTCCTGACCGGTTGCCGAGCGGGCCAGCACCCGCAGCAGGGAGAGCGTATCCTCGATGGTCGGGACAACTTTTTCCAGCGAGGCCAGCACGATATGCACGCGCGGCAGGGTTTGAGTGAGGTCGCCGTTGCCTTCGTTGGTCACGATGATCGAGGTGCCGGTCTCGGCGATCAGGAAATTGGCACCGGTGATGCCGACATCGGCGGCGAGGAATTTTTCGCGCAGCACGGCACGGGCCTCGGCCTGGATGTCGCGTTTTTCGGCGAAGACCCGGTCGGCCGGCAGATGGGTGTGGGCAGCGCGGAAGCTTTCCTCCCAATCCTCGCGGTTGAGGTGAAACGCCGGGCCGATGATGTGGCTGGGCGCCTCGTTGCGCAGTTGCAGGATGTATTCGCCAAGATCGGTCTCGATCGGCTCGATGCCCTGTTCGGCGAGAAAATCGTTGAGCCCAATTTCCTCGGAGATCATGGACTTGCCCTTGGTCGCGGTGCGCGCGCCGACGCGCTGGCAGATGCCGAGCACGGCGTTGCGCGCATCCTCGGCGGTGCGGCACCAATGCACCTGGCCGCCCTTGGATTCGACCTGGCTGGTGAAGGCTTCGAGGTAGTAATCGAGATGGGCGATGGTGTGGTTCTTGATACCCTTGGCGGTTTCGCGCAGGGCTTCGAACTCCGGCAGGCCGGCGACGGCGTTGGCGCGCGACAGGGCGAAGGGTTTTTTGGCACGGTCGAGCGCCTTTTGCAGCCCGGCATCCGCCATGGCGTGGCGAACGTTTTCCTTGAAATCGGGGCTGGTGTTGAGCATCGGCCACTCCTTGGGGTAGGGCGCTTTTGCGCGCAAGGTATTGTAGAGCGTGCCGGCCGTGAAGCAAAGCCGCCGAGCGATCGGTCGTGCCGCTTTGAATGATTTCTTTCCAGGTCAAAAAAAAGGGCGGCACTTTCGTGCCGCCAAGTTTAGGGAGGAAACGTCCAAGAAAGCAAACAAAGCGAACTGATCGCCGTGTTGCTGAGACGTTTATATCCAGGCGAGCAGAATGATGCAAGAACTTTTTTGCAGTGCAGCATCGCTCATTCGGCAACAATCCGGTTCGTTTGGCAGCAATCGACGCATGGTGGCGTATTTTCGACCAGAATTTTACTAAATTTTAATCATCGGGCTCGATACTGCCTGATATGGATTGCAGACGCGCCGCCGTGATCGCTGTTGTTTGGCTCGCAAGCGTACTGGCCGTGCCGGTGGTTGCGTGGGCGTTGCCCGCGGGTATCGTGCCGCCGCTGGGGCCGATCGGCGATCCGTCGGCGTTATGCGCCGCAGCGCTCAATCTCGCGCAGGGCGTTGCCCATACACCGGCGGGGTTGCTGAACGCCATTGCCACGGTGGAATCCGGTCGGCGCGATCGGCAGACCGGGCAGGTGGCGCCTTGGCCCTGGACAATCGATGCCAACGGCACCGGCCATACCTATGCGACCGAGGCGCAGGCGGTGGCGGCGGCGCAGGATTTTGAAAACCAGGGCATCGCTTCGCTCGACATCGGCTGCATGCAGATCAATCTGGAGCATCATCCGACCGCTTTTGCCACACTTGCTCAGGCCTTCGATCCAGCCTCGAACGCGCTGTACGGCGCGCAATTTCTGCGGCGGCTGAAAACCCGGTTGGGTGGGTGGAATCCAGCGGTTGGCGCGTATCATTCCGAAACACCCGCGCTCGGGTTGCCCTATGAGCAGAAAGTGCTGGCGGTCTGGCATGGTCAGGGAGGGCCGGCGCCGGTGCTGCTGCCGGTCGCGGCGGGGATGGCGAGCATTCCGCAACCGGCGAAAACGGACGTGAAACCGGCCCCGGGCGCGATCGCGCTGCGCCAGTTCGGCGTCGGCGGGTTCGCATTTGCTGGGCTGCACGGCCACCCGCAGATCTTGCCGATCGCCGCACCGGGCGGTGCGGCCCCGCCGGGTGGGATGGCGGGGCGCGGCCTTTCGGCCTATCGGCGCAATCCGATACCAATCACCGGGGCGAAATGATGCGCCGGTTCACGACAGCAGCGGACCCCAGGACGGGTCGGTCGCGTTGGTCGGCGTCGGCGTAATGCGCTCGTTGAAACCGTCCGTGCCGATCGTGACCAGATGAGACACGTTGCCGACCCGGAGCGGCGTTTGACGATAGAACATGATCACGCGGCCGTTCGGGCAGAAGGTGGAGCCTTCCTCGAGATAGCCTTGCGAGAGGATGCGCTCGCCCGAGCCATCCGGCTTCATCACGCCGATGCCGAAGCCGCCCGAACCCAGGCGGGTGAACGCGATCAGATCGCCGCGCGGCGACCAGTCCGGCTCGGCATAACGGCCGCTGCCGTAGGAAATCCGCTGCACGTTCGAACCATCGGCACCCATGACGAACAATTGCTGGTCGCCCGAGCCATCGCGGTCCGAGTTGAACACGATCTTGCTGCCGTCCGGGCTGTAGCATGGCGTCACGTTGATCGAATTGGCATCGGTCAACGGCGTCTGGCTGTGGCTGGCCAGATCGTATTTCACGATCATCGCACCACCGCCGCGCGAGACCGACACTAGCAGCGCCGACCCATCGGGGCTGAAGCGCGGGCCGAAACTCATATCGCCGAAATTGCCGACCACGCTGCGCGCGCCGGTCTGCAGATCGAACAGGAATACCCGCGGATTGTTGTTCTCGAAACTCACGAACGCCACCTGCTGGCGTGTCGGATTGAACTGCGGCGACAGGGCCATCGAACGACCCGAGGTCAGGAATCGCGTGTTGGCACCATCGTAATCCATGATCGCCATGCGCCTGGTCGGCCCGGTCGGCGGGCCGGAGACCGAGATATAGGCAACCCTGGTGTCGAAATAGCCCTTCTCACCGATCATCTGCTGATAGATATCGTCGGCGATGATATGCGCGATCCGCCGCCAGTTACCCGAAGCGGTGGTGTAGGCGGTGCCCTGCAACTGCTTTTGCTGCGACACGCCCCACAGCCGGTATTCCACCCGCACCTGGCCGCCGCCCTGGTCGGTTACGCTGCCGGTCACCAGCGCCTGGGCACCCAGAATGCTCCAGTTCGCCCAGACCGGCACACCATTGGCCACCGAATTCGGCACGAAACTGTTCGCATCGATCGAGCGGAACAAGCCGCAATGATCGAGGTCCGATGTGATCACCTGCGCGATCTGGTCGCCGAGCTCCGATGCCCCGGCGCTTGCGTTGGTGAACGGCGGCAGCGCAATCGGGATCGGCGCGTTATGTGCGCCGGATACGTTGATGGCGTCACCCGGGCCATTGCCGGCGGAACCCGCACCGGCCGGCGCACTCTGCGCCCGTGCCAACCCCGGCAGGATCAACCCGGCCGCACCGGCACCGAGCATCAGGCGACGCGACAGCGGCGGCAGGCGTTCGACCAGCGTGTTGGGCACACGCGGATGGGGCGCAGGAATGGAGCGATTTGTTGTCATCGATG
The DNA here is from genome assembly GCF_002282635.1 of Acidiphilium sp. 34-64-41. Taxonomy (NCBI): domain Bacteria; kingdom Pseudomonadati; phylum Pseudomonadota; class Alphaproteobacteria; order Acetobacterales; family Acidocellaceae; genus Acidiphilium; species Acidiphilium sp. 34-64-41. The sequence continues at coordinate 18,644 of NZ_NCJX01000014.1, forward strand.
ACCTCTGTCCTGTAATTTCGGCGAAGTTACGGCGTGAACCGGAAAATGAACGTGTGAACCGAGCCGAGCATATAGGGCGGCAGCGGCAGTTTGGCACATTGATAGTTTTTCACCGCATCGACAGCCCGTTGGGCGAATGCGCTGAACACGGGATCGCCCAGCTTGCCCTGATCGGCCGGTGCAACCTCGGCTTCGCGCACCACGCCCGAAGCATCGGTCACCACCTGCAACAGCACACTGAAACTGGCAACGCCGGGTGCCCCGGCATCGATGCCCCAGCAGGGCTGAACCTCCGAGCCGATCGCGTTGCGCTGCGCGGCCGATAGGCCGGAATTCGCCGTGCTCATTTTGGTGCCGCCACCCTGCGGTGCGCCGCCCTGGCGCGGATTATACTTCGCGGTCGGCGCTTTTTTCTGCTTTTCCAGCGAACGCAGCTTGGCAATCGTGTTCAGCACCGATTGGCTCATCGGCGCCGGCGTCTTGACCACATGCTTCTGGCTGGTCGGGCTTTTCTGCGCGGGCGTCGGTGGCTGCTTTTTGGGCGGCAAGGGCAGCTTCTTGGCTGGCTTGACCTCGGTTTTCTTCTGCGGCGGATGCGGCGGCGGGGGCGGTGGGGTCGGCAACGGCGTCGGCGCCCGCGTCGGCGGCGGCGGCGGTGGCGCCGGCGCGGGCGGGCGCGGCAGCTTCGGCTGCGCATGCGGGGCCGGCGGTGGTGGCGGCGGTGGCGGGGGTGGGGCGATCTTCGGCTGGTCTTTCGGCTTTTCCTTGGTCAGATGCGCCTTGTGAACCCGCTTGGTATCGGCCGGTGCCGGCACCTTGCCCTTGTGCAAAGCCTGCTGCGGCACATGCGGACCAATGATCGTGACATCGACCGCCGCCGTCGCCGGTGCCTGCAAATGCTCGGTCGGCAACACTACGATCGCCAATAGAATCACGGCCAGATGCACCAGCCCCGACACGATCGCCCCACGCCGTAAACCCCGGTCCATGGTCAGCTCTGGGGTGGGGGGTATGGGTGGGAAGAAGGCCAGGGGCTCTGCCCCTGGACCCCGCTGGGGCCTGAGGCCCCAGACCCCCGGAGTTTTGGCAGGGGGATGGCGCTCACGGGCACGGGCGCTTCCAGAGCAGGGGCGCGCCATCCCCCTGCTAAAACTATGGAGGTCCAGGAACTCAGTTCCTGGCGGGGGTCCAGGGGGCAGCGCCCCCCGGCCTTGTTCCTGCTCATGTCCCTCAACTCCATAGCCGACCCCGGATCAGTGTGCGGACGGGGTGGGTTGTTGGGCGAGGAGGGCGACTTTGTCGAACCCGCCGTTGGTGATTGTGGCCATCACTTTCAGCATGGTGCCGTAGGGCACGCTGGTATCGCCGCGCACGAAGATGCGGCGGTCGGTATTGTTTTTGGCGATTTGTTGCAGCGTGGCGACCAGATTATCGAGGGCGACCTTGGAGTTCTGCAGGTAGACATCGCCGGCGGCATTAACGGTGATGGTGATGGGGGTTGCGTCGGTATTGACCGGTTTGGCGTTGGCGTGCGGCAAATTGACCGACACGCCGGAGGTGATGAGGGGGGCGGTGATCATGAACACGATCAGCAGCACCAGCATCACGTCGACCAGCGGCGTGACGTTGATTTCCGCCATCGGGCGGTAGCGGCTGCGCCGGTTACCGCGTTTGTTGTCGAGCAGACCGCCGGCCATTATGCGCGCTCTTCGGCTTGGCGCGACAGGATGGCGCTGAATTCGGCGCCGAACGCTTCGAGGCGGGCGGCGACGCGGGAAAGGTCGGTCGAGAGCTTGTTATAGGCGAGCACGGCCGGGATGGCGGCGACCAGGCCGATCGCGGTGGCGAACAGCGCTTCGGCGATGCCGGGGGCGACGACGGCGAGGTTGGTGTTGTGCATGGCGGCGATGGCGGCGAAGGAGTGCATGATGCCCCAGACGGTGCCGAACAGACCGACGAACGGTGCCACCGCGCCGATCGAGGCGAGGAAGACCATGTGGCGTTCGAGCCGTTCCATTTCGCGCATGGTGGTGACACCCATGGCGCGATCGACCCGTTCGTTCACGCTCGAGCGCACGATATCGGCGCCGGCGACGCGCGAGGAGCGGCGCCATTCGCCCATGGCCGCGCCGAACACCGCGGCCATCGGGTGGCCGGGCTCGGAGCCTTCCTGTTCGTAGAGTTCATCGAGGCTGCGGCCGGACCAGAATTTGTCCTCGAACGCGGTGGCGTCGCGGTTGACCCTGCGGATGGTGATGGTTTTTTCGATGATGATCGCCCACACCCAGATGCTGGCGGCCAGCAGCAGCAGCATGACGAACTGCACGACGAAGCTCGCCTGCAAAAACAAGCCCAATAGCGACAAATTCGCGCTCGGTGCGGCGAGCCCCGCGGCGTTGACAGCCTGATCCATGTTCAAGTCCCTTCCACGGCAACGCGGCCGTCTGCAATTCCGTCCATCCGCATCCGCTCCAGCGCCGTCCGCATCGGCGCCGGCAGCCGTGCCGCCCGCCCGCTTGCCGCATCGACGCAGGCGAGCACCAGTGTGATGCGTACCAGCGCCAGATTGTCGCGCCAAATCGTCTGATCAAGCGTGACCGTCGCTGCGGTGATCGTGATGATCCGCGTGACGACGATCAACGCATCGTCGAGTCGTGCGGGCCGCTCATAGTCGATATCGGCGCGGCGCACCACGAACATCCTGCCATGCGTGGCGATCATTTCCGCGTGGGGTGCACCGAGCGCGCGCAGCGCTTCGGACCGGCCGCGTTCGGCATAGCGCAGATAATTCGCGTGATAAACAATGCCACCGGCATCGGTATCCTCGAAATAGATCCGCAACCCCAGGCGGTGGGTGCCGTGGTGCAGGGCGTTCATGGCTCGAACAGCAGATCGTGCTGGCCGTTGGGTGATGGTGGCGGCAGGATGCCGAGATGGGCCCAGGCGTCGCGCCCGAGCATCCGCCCGCGCGAGGTGCGGGTGAGTAAGGCTTCCTGGATCAGGAAGGGTTCCACCACGTCTTCCAGCGTATCGCGCGGTTCGGACAACGCGGCGGCGAGGGTTTCGATGCCGACCGGGCCGCCGTTATGGTGTTCGGCGATGCGGCGGAGATAGCGCCGGTCCATCGCATCGAGCCCGCGCTGATCGACGTCGAGCCGCCTCAACGCTGCGTCGGCCGCGGCGCTGTCGATGATGGCGGTGCCCGCGACGGTTGCAAAATCGCGGATCCGGCGGGTGAGGCGACCGGCGATGCGGGGCGTGCCGCGCGAGCGTTTGGCGATTTCGGCGGCACCATCCGGGGTCAGGTTCATGCCCAGCAGATGGGCTGCGCGTGTTACAATCCGTGTCAATTCTTCCGGCGTGTAGAAAATCAGGCGGAGCGGAATGCCGAAGCGGTCGCGCAACGGGTTGGCGAGCAGGCCGGAGCGGGTGGTGGCACCGATCAGCGTGAAGCGCGGCAGATCGATCCGCACCGAGCGCGCGCCCGGGCCTTCGCCGATGATCAGGTCGAGCACGAAATCCTCCATCGCGGGGTAAAGTACCTCCTCGATCGCCGGTTGCAGGCGGTGGATTTCATCGATGAACAGCACGTCCTTCGGCTGCAGATTGGTCAGGATGGCGGCGAGATCGCCGGCTTTCTGGATGATCGGGCCGGAGGTCGCGCGGAAACCGACACCCATTTCGCGCGCGATGATCTGCGCCAGCGTGGTCTTGCCGAGGCCGGGTGGGCCGTGCAGCAGCACGTGATCGAGCGGATCGCCGCGGTCGCGCGCGGCTTCGATGAAGATGGCGAGGTTTTCCCGGCTGGCCTGCTGGCCGGTGAAATCGGCCAGGGTCTGCGGGCGGAGTGCGGCTTCGGGACCGTCTTCGGCGTCGCGCGCGCCGGAGAGCAGGCGGGAGTCTTCATCATCAATCATCGGGCCAACCGGCGCAAACCGTCGCGGATCAGCGCATCGAGCGCGGTTTCGGCGCCGAGGGCGGCGAGTGTGGCGGCGACCGCCTGTTCGGCCTCGCTCCGCCGGTAGCCGAGGTTGGTGAGGGCGGAAATCGCATCGCCGGCGATACTGGGTGCGGCTGGGGCTGGTGCGATCGACACGACGCCGAACGCGCCGCTGGTCGGCATCGCGGCGATGCGTTCGCGCAGTTCGGCGATCAGCCGTGCCGCGAGTTTCGGGCCGACGCCGGGGGCGCGGGTGATCGCCGCGCGGTCGGATGATGCGATGGCACCGGCCAGCCGGTCGGGCGGCAGGGCGGACAGCAGCGCGAGGGCGACTTTCGCGCCGACCCCCTGCACCGTGGTCAGCAGGCGGAACCAGTCGCGTTCCGCGCCGTCGATGAAGCCGTACAGGGTGATCGCGTCTTCGCGCACCTGGGTTTCGATCAGCACGCTCGCCCGCGCCGGCGGAGCGGGCAGGGCGGCGAGGCTGCGCGAGGACAGGAACACGACGTAGCCGACGCCGTTGACATCGATCAGGCAGCGGCCGTCCTCGATCTGTTCGGCAAGGCCTGTCAGTTTGCCGATCATGCGGCCCCGGTCAGCAAGCTGGGCATCACGGATGCGGTGGCCAGATGATGCGCGTGGCAGATTGCGACGGCGAGGGCATCGGCGGCGTCGGCGCGCCGGATCGCGGCGCCGGGCAGCAGGCGGCGCACCATCAGCGCGACCTGGGATTTTTCGGCATTGCCGGTGCCGACCACCGCGCGTTTGACCGTTTTCGCGCCATATTCGGCGACCGGCACGCCGGCCCGGGCGGGTGCCAGCAAAGCCACACCGCGCGCGTAGCCGAGTTTCAGCGTTGCGGTGGCGTTGCGGTTGACATAGGTTTCCTCGACCGCGGCGTAATCGGGCGTGTAGTCGCGCAGCAACTGGTTCAGCGCGGCATCGAGCACGCGCAGGCGCTCGGCCACCGAGGCATCGCCGTCGGTTGCGATCACGCCGTCCGCCACATGGCGCAGGCGGTTGCCATCGACCTCGATGATGCCGAATCCGGTGAACCGTAGTCCCGGATCGATGCCCAGAATGCGCGCGCGAATCGCCATCGCCCTGTTATACGCGCGCCCCACCGCGGACCCAAACAACCGGACGTTCAGCACGGCTGTTTTTTCGAAGATCCAGCGCCAGGTCATGCGCGACGGCCGGAAATCGGCGCGTCAGGCGTCCAGCGCCTGCATGACCGCTTCGGGGATTTCGAAATTGGCGTAGACGTTCTGGACATCGTCGCTGTCATCGAGCGCGTCGATCAGTTTGAGCACGGCGCGGGCGGCGTCTTCATCGAGCGTTGTGGTGGTGGTCGGCCGCCAGTCCAGCTTGGCGGTCTCGGGCTCGCCGAAGCGTTGTTCCAGCGCATCGCGCACGGCGAAGAATTCATCGATGGCGCAGATCACCTCATGGCCGTCTGGGCTGCTCAGCACATCATCGGCCCCGGCCTCGATCGCGGCTTCGAGCATGGCGTCCGCGCTCGCGGCGGCGGCGGGGTAGCGCACCAGGCCGATGCGGTCGAACATGAAGGAGACCGAATTGCTTTCGCCGAGCGAGCCGCCGTGCTTGGAAAACGCGGTCCGCACGTCCGACGCGGTGCGGTTGCGGTTATCGGTCAGGGCTTCGACGATGATGGCGATGCCGGCCGGGCCATAGCCCTCGTAACGCACCTCGACATAATCCTCCGAGCCGCCGACGCCGGCGGCTTTTTTGATGGCGCGCTCGATCGTGTCGCGCGGCATGTTCGACTGGCGGGCGGCGGCACAGGCGGCGCGCAGGCGCGGGTTGGCGGCCGGGTCGGGCAGGCCCTGCTTGGCCGAGACGGTGATTTCGCGGATCAGCTTGGCGAATTGCCGCGCGCGGCGGATATCCTGCGCCCCCTTGCGGTGCATGATGTTCTTGAATTGGGAATGTCCAGCCATGGTCCGCCTGCGTGATCAGTGTTTCGGGTCGCGATGGCGCGACATAGCAGTGGTGCCGCGAAATGTCAGCGTGCCGCGATGCTGCGGATGGCGGCGGCGAGGCGCGGCGCGGTGGCTTGCAGCGCATAATCGGCGGCGACGCGCAGGCGTGCGGCGCTGCCCATGGCCTGGCGGCGGGGCGGATCGTCGCGCAGGCGGCGCAACCGGTCGGCCCAGGTGGCGGCGGGGCCGGCCAGGAATCCGGTGACACCATCCTCGACGATCGTGGTATTGGCCCCCACCGGGCTGCCGATGGTCGGCCGACCGGCGGCCATGTACTGGATCAGCTTGTAGCCCGATTTGCCGCGCGCCCAGGCATCGTCCGGCAGCGGCATGATGCCGACGTCGCACTGGCTGATCATGGCCGCCTCGGTCGCCTCGCTCCAGGGCAGATGGCGGCAGGTGACGCCGGGCAGGGTGAAATCGGGCGCGCCGATCACCAGCAATTCGAGCGGTGCCTCCGCTGATAGCTGGCGCAGCGGCTCGGCGAGGCGTGCGAGATAGGGTGCCGTAACCGGCGTGCCGATCCAGCCGATGGTGAAGACCGGGTTGGCGGGCATCGCGGTCGGCGGATAATGATCGAGATCGACCACGGTGGGCAGCAGCAGGACATTGGCCGCCCCCGCACGTAGCGCCCAGTCGCGCAGGGTTTCGTTGGCGACGATGGTGAGTGCGGCGCGCCGCAGCAGGGTGGGGAATTTGCCGCCGAGCAGGGTGCGGACCAGACGGTTGCGGCCGCCCGCTTCGCCCTCGCCGCCGTAGCGCAGGAACCACGCATCGTCGAAATCGAGGATGAATTTCTTGTTTGCGCCGAGCAGCGCGCGTTCGAACAAGGCCGGCAGAAACGGCAGCAATTCCTTCTCGATCCAGACGATGTCGTGCTCCTGCACCGCCGCCCGCAGTGCGGGCGCGCGGGCATAGGCGGCGAGCACGGCGGGCAGGCGGCTGCGGCCTTCATAGAGCGCCTTGACGTAATTATCGGACAGGAACGGCCGGGCCGTGGATAAAATGCCCTGCTTTGCCAACGGTTCGGCGTATTGCAGCAGGCGCAGCCGGCTGCTGGCGCCAAGCCGGCCGTAGCGGCTGGCCATCAACACGCGCATTTCGGGCTGGCGCACCGATGAGCCGGCCTGCCGCTCGTCCTGCGCTACGATCGGGTCGGTGATGCGGTCAAGATGGACGCTGATGGACATGTTCCGCCATGAAGAGGTGATACGCGTTTACCGCTTACCCGTGTAATGATCAAAAGCTGAAAGCGGGTTAACGTCGCAGGTCGCGCTGAAATCGGCGCTGATCAGGTTGATGAGCGCGGCGCGTTCGTCATTTTTCGGCGCGCGTCTTGCTGGTTCGGGGGGCCGACGTCAGGATCAGCCAGGCCGCGCCGACCAGCATGGCGCTGACCATCACGAACGGCGCGCCGGGCAGCCGCCAGGGGACGTTGCGGCTGAACAGATCGAACACGAAGGCGCCGGTCAGCGGTGCCACGATGGCGGTGAGGCCTTCGATCGAGGCGAGCGCACCGGCGGCGCGGCCCTGTTGGTCGGCCGGCAAGGCGCGCGAGATCATGCTGCGGATCGCGGGGTTGGCGACCGAGCCGAGCGAGGTGAACGCAATGCCGACGAACAGCCACACCGGGCTTGGCGCAAGGCCGAACATCATGAAGCCGATCGCGCTGGCGCCGAAGCCGACCAGCGCCGCACCGCGCTCGCCGAACAGCGTGACCGCCCGCTTGACCAAGGTGAACTGCACGATTGTCGATGCAACGCCGACGGCGGCGAACAGAATGCCGTTCTGCTGCGGCCCCCAGCCGAAGCGCAACTCGGTGAACAGCACCAGCACCGCCTGCAAAGCGCCCAGCCCGAACCAGCGCACGCTCCACGCTGCCGCCAGGCGCCAGAGGCGGGGTACCGTCGTCAACAGGCGCATGGCACCCAGGGGGGTCGCATCGCGCAGGCGGAGCGGGCGGCGTTTTTCAAACGGCAGGGATTCCGGCAGGACGAAAATGCCGTAGATCACGTTCACCGCAACCAGCCCGGCCGAGACCAGAAACGGCAGGCGCAGGTTAATGGCTCCCAGAAACCCGCCCAGCATCGGGCCCGCCATGAACCCGAGGCCAAAGGCGGCGCCGATCATGCCGAAGCGCTGCGCGCGTTGTTCAGGTGGCGTGATGTCCGCGATGTAGGCGCTGGCGGCGGAGACGTTGCCGGCGGTGGCACCTGCGATCAGCCGGCCGATGAACAACCAGCCGATGGTGGGTGCGAATGCCAGGAGGATATAGTTGGCAGCACTACCCGACAATGAAATCAGGATCAGCCGGCGGCGGCCGAACCGGTCGCTCAACTGGCCCAGCACCGGGGATGCGAAAAACTGGGTGGCGGCGAAGGTCATGCTGAGCGTGCCGACCCAGAGTGCTGCGTGCGACAGCGGCACATGCGCGAGTTTTTGCACCAGGTCCGGCAGGATCGGCGCGATCAGCCCGAAGCCCAGCGAATCGATCACCAGAACCGCAAAAATGAAACCCATGATGAACGTTCGATCCCGTCGTTCGCGCGGCGTGGATGCGCCCGCGCGGAGCACGGCTCGTGCCCGGTTTTCCTTTTGCTGTCACCTGCATGCTTTTTTCGGGCGATGCGCCCCCCCATATCAGCGAAAACGGGGATTCAGATATGCGAACAATGCGACCGACGCCGGTTACGGACGGCCCGGTCACGATCCCGCCGGCCGAAACACCCGGGTTACGCGGGTTGTTGTCGCTCGCGGTGGCCGTGGTCGTGATATCTGCCCTCTATTTCGCGCGGGACGTGCTGATCCCGATCACGCTGGCGGTGTTGCTGAGCTTTCTGGTCGCGCCGATCGCTGCGTTTTTGCGGCGTTGGCACTGCGGGCGCGTGGGTTCGGTGATGCTGGCGATGGCGTTGCCGTTGGTGGTTCTGCTCGGGCTTGGTGCGATCATCGGCACGCAGGTGACCGCGCTGGTGCGCGAAGTGCCTGCGGAGCAGACCATCATTGTGCAGAAGATCGATATGATCCGCCATGCGACGGTCGGGAATTTCAACAGTTTCGTGAAACAGGCCGGCAAGGAATTGCAGCATGCCGCGGCACCGAAAGCCGAGCACCACTCTGCGGATCGCGCGCCGCCGCCCGAGCGCGTTTCGGTCGTGCCGGCACCGATTTCGCCGACCGATGTCGCCAAGGGCATCATCGGGCCAATGCTCGATCCGCTCGCGATCATGTTCATTGTGTTCACGGTCGCGAGCTTCATTCTCTTGTATCGCGAGGATCTGCGCGATCGCATGATCCGGCTGTTCGGCTCGACCGATCTGCACCGCACGACCACCGCGCTCGATGACGCGGCGGACCGGCTCAGCCGGTATTTCCTGACCAAGTTTCTGATCAACGCTGGATTTGGCGTGGTGGTGGGGCTCGGGTTGTTCGCGATCGGCGTGCCGGGGGCGATCCTGTGGGGCGTGCTGACCGCGCTGGCCCGGTTCATTCCCTATATCGGCAGCTTTATCGCCGCCGTGCCGCCGCTGCTGCTGGCGGCGGCGGTCGACCCCGACTGGTCGATGGCGATCTGGACGCTGGTGCTGTTCGTCGTCGGTGAGGCATTGGTGGGGCAGGTGATCGAGCCGATGGTGTATGGCCGGACGACCGGGCTTTCGCCAATCTCGGTTGTGGTCGCGGCGATTTTCTGGGGGTGGCTGTGGGGGCCGGTCGGGCTGTTGTTATCAACGCCGCTGACCCTGTGTTTCGTGGTTCTCGGCCGCCATGTCGAGCGGCTGGAGTTTCTTGATGTGCTGCTGGGGGATCGGCCCGCGCTGACGCCGGTCGAGACGTTCTATCAGAGGGCGCTTGCCGGCGATCCGGATGAGGCGCTGGACCAGGCGGAGATTTTGCTGCGGGATCGGTCGTTGTGCGGTTATTACGACAGCGTGGTGCTGCCGGCGCTGCGGCTTGCCGCCGGCGATGCGGTGCGGGGCGCGCTGTATCCCGGCCAGCTCGATCGCATCACCGATACCGTCGCCGAATTGATCGATGGGCTCGACGATCAGGTGGACAGCGAAAAACCCGTGCGCCCGTCCCCGGCGGAGGCGGATTCGGACGGACCGCGCGTCGAGCCCGTGCCGGCACCGCGGCTGACGCTGCCGCCGCGCGCGCAATTGGCGCCGGTCTGGCAGGGTGAGGCACCGGTGATGTGCATCGCCGGGCGCGGCGCGCTCGATCGCGAGGGCTGTGCCATCATGGCCCAGCTGCTGGCCCGCCATGGCATTGGAACGCGCATCGTGCCGCATGAGGCCGCGGCGCGGACGCATGTCGCGAGCCTCGACATGGACGGGATTGCAATGATCTTCCTGTGTTACCTGGATATTGCGGCAGCACCTTCGAGCGTGCGCTATCTGGTACGGCGGTTGCGCCGGGCATCGCCCGATGTGCCCATCGCCGTCGGGTTCTGGACCACCAAGGCGGATTACGAACGCTATGGTGATTTCCAGGCGGCGATCGGGGCGAGCCTCTATCCGACCTCGCTGCGCGACGCGGTGGACCAGATCATGGCGCAGGCAATCGCGACGGCGCAGGTGGCGCCGGTTGAGTCGCGATCAGCCGATCATGAACCAGAGGCGGAAGAGCATGTTTTCAAGCTCGGTCTGCCGCTTCAGCCCGGGGCAGCGTAGCGCGCGCGAGCGCGGCGCCACGCCGCCGCGCAGGCCTTCGCCGATCCGCGCCACGTCGCCGCGCGCCTGTTCGGTCAGGAATTCGGTGTGGGCGGCGAGTTGCCCAACATGGCGGCGCATCATGGTCATGAAAATCCCCGGACCGCGGCGTAGGGCAGCGACTGCGCGGGCCAGGGTGGAGGGCGGTGAGCCGATCAGGTTTTCGCGGTGCTGGCGGTAGAGCACCACCGGTTTCGGGTCGATCAGCACCACGCCGCCGCACGCCGTGATCACGATATAGCTCCACCAATCATGCACCGTGCCGGGCGGGCCGGGGATGCGCGCGACCAGGTCGGCCGCTGCCCGGTTCATCACCATGGTATTGCCGTGCACGATGTTCTGCGTGAGGCTGGCGGGGAACCCCGGCTTGTCGCCCGGCAGGATCGACAGATTGTGGCCTTGCAGATGCTCATCGACCAGATATTGCCGGGCGCAATACAGCATGGCCTGGTTGCCGGCGGATTTCAACGCCTCGCGCGCGCGGGCCAGCTTGTCGGGCAGCCAGACGTCGTCCTGATCGGCGAAGGCGACCGAATCGGCGTCGGCCGCTTCGGGCAGCAATGACAGGAAGCTCTGTGCCGCGCCGAGATGCGCGCCAGACCCGGCGGTTTCGCGGCACCGTGCCGGGCCGATCTTCGCCGTGAAACGGGCCATGATGCTGCGGGTCTCGTCGGTCGAGCCGTCATCGCGCCATACCACGCGCCAGTCGCTGTCGGTCTGCCGCTCGAAACTCTCCAACTGCTCGGGCAGGAAGCGCGCGCCGTTATAGGTGGAGAGCAGGATCGCGATCATGGCGATCGGTCTGCCGCGAGCATCGTGGTGATCACCCGCTCCGTCGCATCGTGCCACGCGGGCAGGCGCAGGCCGAACACCGTGGCGAGTTTGGTGCCGTCCAGCCGGGAATCGGCGGGGCGCTTCACCGGTGTCGGCCAGTCGGCGGTGGTGATCGCGGTAACCACCGGGCGAGTTTCGGCCTGGGCCGCGGCGATGTCGAAAATCGCCTCGGCAAATCCGTGCCAGGTGGTCTCGCCGGTATTGGTCGCGTGGAAAATACCCTGGAACGAGGATTGCCAGCCGCCATTCTGAATTTGCCCGGCAATCGCGAGAATCGCCGCCGCCAGATCCTCGGCCGCCGTCGGCGTGCCGCGCTGGTCGCCCACCACGCGCAACGCACGGGTCTTGCGTGCGGCGTTGATCATGGTGCGTGCGAAATTCTTGCCGCGGGCGGAAAACACCCAGGAGGTGCGCAGCACCATCGCCATCGCGCCCGACTCCAGCACCGCGCGCTCGCCCGCCTCCTTGCTGGCGCCATAAACGCCCAACGGTGCCACCGGATCGGTTTCGATATAGGGCGCGCCCTTGTCGCCATCGAACACGTAATCGGTCGAGACATGGATCAGCGGAATCCCGGCATCACGGCAGAGACCGGCCAGAATCCCAGGCCCGTCGCGGTTGGCGCGAAACGCGGCATCGTGGTTCTGCTCGGCCGCGTCCACCGCCGTCCACGCCGCGGCGTTGATCACCAGCGATGGCGCGGCACCCGCAAAACACGACGTGATCGTCGCGGGGCGCTCGAAATCGAACACCGGCCGCCCCACCGCCTCGAACGCCAGCTTCGCCTGCGCGGCGAGCGCCATGCCGAGTTGCCCGGTCGCGCCAGTGATCAGGATCGGGCGGGCTGTCATGTCAGAACACAAACCAGGAATCGCACGACGCCAGCCGCGGCAGCAACACATCCTTGTCCGACAGCACCGCATGTTCGGGTGAGACCGGCCAGGGCAGCGCAAGGTCGGGGTCGTTCCAGATCACACCCCGCTCCGAGCCTTTGTCATACCCGGCGGTCACCTTGTAGATCACCTCGGTATCCGGCTCGAGCGTGCAGAACCCGTGCAGAAAACCCCCGGGGATCCATAATTGCCGGCCGTTGGCGGCCGACAACTCGGCTGCGACGAATTTACCGAAATCCGGCGAGCCCTTGCGAATATCGATCGCGACATCCCAGATCGATCCCCGCACGCAGCGCACCAATTTGCCCTGGACGAACGGCAGCACCTGGCAATGCAGGCCACGGATCGTGCCGGTTTGGGCGGAGTAGGAATGATTGTCCTGCACGAACTCGTGGTGAAAGCCGAGCGAAGCCAGCTTGGCCTGATTCCAGCTTTCACTGAACCAGCCGCGCTGATCGGCAAACCGCGGCGGTGAGATCAGCAGAACATCCGCAATCGCCTGCGCCTCGATCATTGGTGCATCCCATCCGCCAGTTCGATCAACACACGCCCCAGTTCCGTCTTGCCCAGTTTCAAGGCCCGCCCCCGCAAAGTCGCCGCATCGATGAACCCCATCCGGAACGCGACCTCCTCCGGACAGCCGACCAGATTGCCCTGCCGCTGCTGGATCGTCTGCACGAACGTTGCCGCCTGCAACAAGGAGTCCGGCGTGCCGGCATCCAGCCACGCGGTACCGCGTCCCAATCTTTCGACGTGCAGCGAGCCGTTTTCAAGATAAATCCGGTTAAGGTCGGTGATTTCCAACTCGCCCCGCGGCGATGGCCTGATCGCATGGGCAAACTGCGTCACCCGATCGTCATAAAAATACAGCCCGGTCACCGCCCAGTTCGACAACGGCACCGCCGGTTTCTCGACGATCTCGACCGCCCGACCCTCGCTGTCGAAACTCACCACGCCATAGCGCTCGGGATCGCGCACCTGATAGGCAAACACCGTCGCCCCCTCCGGCCGCGCCGCTGCCGCACGCAACGAGACCGACAAATGATCCGCATGAATCAGATTATCGCCCAGCGCCAACGCACAGGCCTGACCCGCCAGCCACGCCTCGCCAATCAGAAACGCCTGCGCCAAACCATCCGGCGACGCCTGCTCGGCATAGGTGATGGTGGCGCCGAACTGCGCACCATCCCCCAACAAACGCTGGAATTGCGGCAAATCCGCCGGCGTCGAAATCAACAGAATGTCGCGGATCCCCGCCAGCAACAAAGTCGATAACGGATAGTAAACCATCGGCTTGTCATAAACAGGCAACAACTGCTTCGACGTCGCCTGCGTCGTCGGATGCAGCCGCGTCCCCGACCCACCGGCCAGGATAATGCCCTTGGTGATCATGGTGTGAGGGCCGTGCTGGTGTGAGACAGGTTGGGGCTTCGCCCCAAGCCCCACCAAGGGGCGCTGCCCCTTGGAACCCCGTTAAAGGCGGAGCCTTTAAAATCCATTAGTTTTAGGAAAGGGGTGGGCGATCCAGTCCATAGACGTGACAAATGCGAGGCAGCGCCCACCCCTTTCCTAAAACTCCGGGTTCTAAGGGCTGCGCCCTTAGCGGAGGTCCAGGAGGCGGCGCCTCCTGGTGGGGTCTGGGGCGAAGCCCCGGCCTTTCTCGCAACCAGCACGGCCCTCATGCCGCGGTCCCCAGGCGTTGGCCGGCGTAGCGTGCGGCGCGGATGGGTTGCCACCAGGCGGTGTGGGCGAGGTACCAGTCGATGGTGCGGGCGATGCCGGTTTCGAAATTATGGGTGGCGTGCCAGTGGAGTGCGGTTTCGGATGTGGTGGGGTCGATTTCGTAGCGGAAATCGTGACCGGGCCGATCGGTGACGAAGCGGATCAGGCGGCTGCGCGGGCCGGCGGGGTCGGGGATTTTTTCGTCGAGAATTCGGCAGATGGTGGTGACGACGTCGAGGTTGGTGCGGGGCTGGCGGGCGCCGATGGCGTAGGTGGCGCCGGGTGTGCCGTTCAGGGCAATGAGGGCGAGGGCTTCGGCGTGGTCATCGACGAACAGCCAGTCGCGCATGTTCGAGCCATCGCCGTAGACGGGCAGGGGTTTGCCATCGAGCGCGTTGAGCAGGACGAGCGGGATGAGTTTTTCCGGGAACTGCCAGGGGCCGTAGTTGTTGGTGGTGTTCGAGACGATGGTGGGCATGCCGTAGGTATGGTGCCAGGCGCGGACCAGGTGATCGGAGGCGGCTTTGCTGGCGGAGTAGGGGCTGCGCGGATCGTACGGTGTGGTTTCGGTGAAGGGTGGGTCGGTGGCTTCGAGGGCACCGAACACTTCATCGGTCGAGATGTGGTGGAACCGGAAGGCGGATTTGCGCGGTTCGGGCAGGGCTGACCAGTACGTACGGGCGGCTTCGAGCAGGATGAAGGTGCCGGTGATATTGGTGTTGATGAAATCGGCCGGGCCATCGATCGAGCGATCGACGTGGGATTCCGCGGCGAGATGCATGACCAGATCGGGCTGGTGGCTTGCGAAGGCGCTGCGCATCGCGGCGGCATCGGTGATATCGGCGCGGATCAGCGTGTGGCGCGGGCTCGATCGTGCCGCATCGAGCGCGTCTTCCGAGGCGGCGTAGGTCATTTTGTCAATATTGATAACGTCATGACCGGTCGTTGCGATCAGGTGCCGGATAACCGCGGAACCGATGAAGCCGCAGCCACCGGTAATCAAAATCTTCATGTAAAATACCCAGTTTGTCTGGCGTGATGCGATTGATTGGTCGTTAGAGCAGACGGTGGAAGCCTTAAGGGATAGTTAAGCAGGCCCGGTAAAATTGTGCAACGCAATGTCGGTTATTGCCACGCCGAAACGGTCGGCGAGGGCGGCGAGGTCGGTGGCTTGGTGTTGCCGCGCGGCGTCATCGAGATCCAGCGCTGTCGCCGCGATTTCGTGCATGCCGGCAATCTCCGCCAGATGGCGCCGGGCATCGAGGGCCGCGGTCATGCCGCGGTCGTGGCGGCGGTGGATGTTTAGGGGCTCGGCGAGCCAGACCACGCAGGCATCGGTGGCGGTCAGAATTTCGAGATAGAGCCGCCAGTCGCCGGCGAGTTTCCATTCCAGCAGTTCAGGCCCCAGGCGGTCGAGGGCGGCGAGCAGGGCGCTGCGGCGGAACAGAACGGCGCTGACGTTCAGGATCAGGTTGCGGGTGGCAAGGAAGCGGGTGGCGAAATCGCGTCCGCTCATCACGAATGACCGATCGAGGTCCGCTGCGCCGGATTCGACATAGTAGTTCTGATAGTCGGGCATCAGGGTGGTGCCGGTGGCGTCGATTGCGCGGGAATCGGTCATCGCCATGACGGCGTCGGGCGCGTGGGTGAGGGCGTCGGCGAGGCGGCCGATCATGCGGGGGTCGGCCTGATCATCGGCTTCGGCGATCCAAAGGTAGTCGCCGGTTGCAAGTGTTGCGGCGCGCCGCCATTGGGCGAACACCGAACCACCGTTGGTGGCGTTGCGATGCAGCGCGATGCTGCGCCGCCAATCCGCCGCAAGACGCAGGGCTTCGGTGACCGAGCCATCGGTCGAGGCGTCGTCGAGCAGCAGGATTTCGGTGAGCGGGTAGGTCTGGCCGAACACCGAGCCGAGCCGGTCGGCGAGGTAATCGCGGTAATTATAGCTCAACACGGCGCATGAAATGCCGATGAGGGAAGGATGGGCGATGCGGAGCAATTGCGCGGCGTAGGCCGGGAAATCGAAATGCCGCTCGGCGATCGCGGCGAGGCGCCGGCGGTCGGATTCGAGCGCGGTATGGTCGAGCCGGTCGAGGATGGCGGATCCGAAGGCTGTGACATCGCCCATCGGCACGACGGCGCCGGTTTCGCTCGCGCGCAGCAGATCGGGGATGCCACCGGCACCCTCGAAGGCGATGCTCGGCACGCCGGCGGCCATCGCTTCGATCACTGTGCTCGCCAGCGGGTCCTCGCGCGAGGTGAGGGCGTAGATGTCGGCACCGGCATAGGCGGTCGCGACGTCATCGTCGAACGCCACCATATGGAACCGCCCGGTCGCGGTCGCGGCGACGATTTCCAGGCCGAGGTAGTCGCGAATCCACAAATGCGCCTCGCCCATCCAGAAAAAATGTACGTCGTCGCGCACCGCCGCGATCTGGCGAAACACCTGCAGGAACAGGTCGAACCCTTTGCGCAGATCGGCGAAGCCGACGCCGAGCACGACGTAATCGCTGGTTTCGAGGGCGTGCTGCGTGCGGAACGTGGCGCGTGCGGCGTTGGAAAACCGCACACCCTGGTAGTTGCCCTGGGCCAGCACGTGCAGGTTCGGCGGCGTCAGTTCGAGGGCGGCGCACAGCGCGTCGCGCACGAAGGCGGATGAGAAAACCGTGGCGCTGGCCGCGGCCATGCCCTGGCGGGTTACGCCGCGCAGCGCGCGTTCCTGCACCAGGCGCGGCATTTCGTGGATCAACAGGGAGGACGCGATACCGGCTTTGGCGAGCAGAGTGCAGACGCGTGAGGAGGCGGCGCTGTTGACGATGGCGGTTGCGATGCCCCGTGCGCGGTAGCGGGCGATATGCGCGAGCAGCGCGCCTTCGTCCGGCGCGACATCGGTAATCCCCTCGGCCTGATAGGCGCCGATCAATTCGCCGCCGCCGAGCAGCAGAATGCGCGGCACCATGCCGTGGTTGCGCCGCAGGGTGCGCGCCAGATGCAGCAGGAGCAATTGCGCGCCGTGGTTGAGCGCGTCATGGCCGACCAGCAGGATGTTGCGTGCGGTGTCGCTGTCCTGCAGTCCGCTCGCGGCGCGGCCGGTCGCGTTGAGGAAGGCGGCGCCGAAATGCAGATCGGGTTCGAGATAGGCGCCCTCCGCCCATTCGTTCCAGGCATTGATGCAGACAATCGCCTCGCCGAACACCGGCCGGCGGCGCGCGCGGTCGATCAGGCTGGCGAGCCAGGTCTGATACGCGGTGGGGGTTGCGTCCTGCAAGATAACGCCGCCCTTGCCTTCGCGCCGCGCATCGTTGTCCCAGCCCGGCACGACGGTGCGGATCAGCGGATAGGCGGGGTCGGGGTCTGCGAGCGAGATGGCGGCGATATCATTGTAGTTGAACACGTCGCTGGTGAATTCGGGGTCGAAATTATCGAGCGTCGCGTTGATCTTGGGCGCGTCGACCACGAGTTTATGGGGCGGGAACTCGACGGCACCATCCAGCCCGTGGCGGGCAGGGTCGTAGTCGTGAAAGCTCTGGGCCATGAACATCAGCGGATTTTCGCCGTGGCGTTCAGCGAACAGGGCACGCCAGCGCGCGATCGTGGCTGGGCCATCCGGGATCAGGGCGGCGCGATAGATCATCAGCAGCGGCCGGCCCTCGAGGCGGATGTAGCGCGGGTCGACGAAATGCCGCGCGAAATCATCGACCAGGGCGATATCGTCCTCGGGTTCATAATCCTGGGCGAGCAGGATTTCGCGTTCCTGGCCGTCCCACCGGCGGGTCCAGTTCTCATTGGCCCACATCAGGCAGAATTTCGTGTCGAGCGTGGGGTCGGCGAGCAGGCGTTCTAGCGGGTTTTCCAACAGCCGCTTGCGGTTGAACCAATAGTAATTACCAGCCGCGCGCGCCAGTTCGATCTGGCGGGGCAGGGTGGCCGGGTCTTCCAGCGAATAATAACCGAGATCGCGCGGCACGCGGGGCTGGTAATGCCCGGCGAAGCGCGGCGTTGCGCGGGCGAGGTTGGTCCAGTCGGTAAAGCCGGTGCCCCACCAGGCATCGTTTTCCGCAATTGAGTGGAACTGCGGCAGGTAATAGGCGAGCAGCGTGGCGAGGCGCGGGGTGCCGGCGGGCAAGGGCTGGATGGTTTCGAACGCGGGCGATGGCCGTGTGGCGGTGCGAACCGCGCCGGCGATCAGGCGCTCGTGCACCGGGCGTTTGGGCAGAAATCGCCCGCCCCGGTTTGCAATATAGTGCAGCAGCGGGTTCTGCCCGCCGATATCCTCGGCATAACGGCCCCGATAGAAGCCGATATCGAAATCGGGTGAGGGGTCGCGCGATTCGACGACGCCGAAGGCGCAGAAATGTTCGAACGGGTCGGATTTGGTCGCCGCGACATCCGGGTTCTGCTCGAGGTACCAGATCGCGTTGAACACCGGCACCGGACTGACCTGACCGGTGCGCCGGCGGTTCAGAAAATCGGCGAGGGCGAGGTGCGCTTGCGGCACGCCATAGGCCTCGCGATACCACAGCGCATGGAACATCGGTGACGGGTCGCGGCCCTCGCGGTCACCGAATTCGATGTAATGGACCAGCGGGTTGAGCTCGGCGGCGGCGATATCCTGGTTGGTATGCAGGTAATAACTCGGCTCGAAATAGGGATTCGGCCTGCGCCCAGACCGCCAGCCGATCACACAAAAATGCACGATCGGGTCGGCATCGGGCGGCAGGTCGGGGTGCTGGGCCGCGTAGAATCCGGCATCGAACAACCCGCTGCGGGAAATAACCGCTACGTCGCGCTCCAGTTCCGGCGCGATGTCGATCGGCGGCGTTCCGGTGTGGTCCATCCTAGCGAATCCGCTCCCTGATCACACTGCTCTCATTTTCTGTCAAACCATCTTCTTTAAGATACATTTTCATCGATTTGTCAGGGGGGCGTCGCAGTGCGCGCGGGCGGCCGCAGCGCGAGGCCAAGGCGTGATTCGAGCGCGCGCCCCAGCGCCAGCATCGGCGCCTCGTCGAACAGGCGGCCCCACATGCTGGAGGCATGCGGCACATGATGCGTCGGCGCATCGGTCGCGGTGCGGGTGCCGGCCAGCGTATCGGCGATCCGGCTCGGCGAGGCGATGAAGCCGGAGGGCAGGCACAGGCAGGGGTGGCCGGTGAAATTGGTGATGCCGAGCATCGGGCCGGCCAAAGCGGGCCCGATCATGACCTCGACCTCGGTGAACAATGTGTCCATCGCGATCATCACGCGGCGGCGCAACCGGTCGAGCTGGATATGATCGACCGCGGAGAGAAACCGCGCCATGCGGAACTGGTTCGGCCAGGCATCGGCATCCTGCCAGGCCAGCAGATCGTCGCGATCGCTCAGCGTCAGCGGCTCGAACAGGGCAGCGGCTTCGGCCATCAGGATCGAGGTCAGGCTGTCGTACGGCAGGTCGGGTCGGGTCAGCGCGACCAGATGCACGCCCAACGCCCGGCAGTGCTCGAGAATCGCACGATCCTGATCGAGCGAGCCCTCGCCCTCGACATCGGCCGGGAAATACCCGACCCGCAGCGTGGTAAGGTCACGCGCCAGATCGCCGCCGAACGGCGCCTCGATGCTGGAAACGTCGGTCGCATCGGCGCCGTTGATCACCGCCATCACGAGCGCACAATCATCGACGCTGCGGCCGATCGGGCCGATCTTGTCGAGGCTGGGGCACAGCGACATCACGCCGCCACGCGCAACACGGCCGAAACTCGGGCGCAGGCCGACCGTGCCGCAGCGGGTCGACGGTGACACGATTGAGCCATAGGTCTCGGTGCCGAGCGAGAATCCGCACAAGCCCGCCGCGGTGGCCGAGGCGGAGCCGGCCGACGAGCCCGATGACCCTTCCGCGGGATTCCACGGGTTGCGGGTCCGCCCGCCGTGCCAGATATCGCCATAGGCCAGCGCGCCGACGGTGGATTTGCCGAGCATGATCGCCCCGGCAGCGCGCAGGCGCCGCACCACGATGGCGTCGGCCACCGGCACGCGCCCCTCGAACGGTTGGGCACCCCAGTCGGTCGCGAGACCGGCGGTGTCGATGATGTCCTTGCACGCATAGGGAATGCCGTGCAGCGGTCCCGCCCAGTCGCCCCGCACGCCGCGCGCATCGAGCGCTGCTGCCTCATCGAGTGCCGTCGAATTAAGCCGCGCATAGCAATGCAGCACGGGGTTCTGCTGCGCGATTCGGTCGAGATAAATCTGGGTCAGCCGCGTCGCGGTCAGCGATCCCCCGCGGATCCAGCCGATCTGCGCGGTGATCGGCGCGAAGGCGATATCGATATCATCGTCCGGCAGCGGCAGCACGGTGGGCGGCAGGTGCAGCGGCGCGGGTTCGGGCATGCGAAACCCGGGCAGCCGCGGGTCGAACACCGTCGCCGGCGGCATGTCCTCGTCATCGCGGTTGCGCCGCATGGTGTCGGCGCGGCGCGCGGCGGCGAGGCCGATCTGCTCGGCGATTTCGGCGGCGACCAGCGCGCGCTCCGCCGGCGTATAGCACACGCCGACCACGCGTTCCGCCGCCTCGATATCCTGTGCCGTCACGACCGGCTGTACCGCTTGATCCATATTTGCTCCTGCAACCTCTGCGACAGTAGCATAAGGGCGTTGCGGATCGCGACAAGCGGGCCATGTCGCGCGCATGGAATTATTCACCCCGACGCGCAGCGCCGGCCTCGCCCGTCTCGCTGAGTTTCTGCCCCACGCCGGCCGCGCCTATGCTGAGGGACGCAACACCGACCCCGGACCCGGCCGACACAGCGCGGTTTCCCACCTCTCGCCCTATCTGCGCCACCGCCTGATCACCGAAGCCGAGGTAACCCAGGCGGCCTTCGCCGCCCATGGCGAGGTGGCGATGAAATTCATCGAGGAGGTTTGCTGGCGCAGCTATTGGAAAGGCTGGCTGGAGCATCGCCCCGCGGTCTGGGCCAACTATCGCGCCGGTGTGCGCCGCGGCGAAAACCGGCTAGCCACGTCCGGCGGCCTGCGCCGGGAATTTCACGATGCCTGCGCGGGGCAGACCGGCATCGATTGTTTCGATGTCTGGGCACAGGAACTGGTGGCCCATGGCTATCTGCACAACCACGCGCGGATGTGGTTCGCCTCGATCTGGATCTTCACGCTGCGCCTGCCGTGGGAGCTCGGGGCTGATTTCTTTCTGCGCCATCTCCACGATGGCGATGTCGCGTCGAACACGCTGTCGTGGCGCTGGGTCGCCGGCCTGCACACGCCGGGCAAACACTACCTCGCCCGGGCCGAAAACATCGCGCGCTACACCAACGCCAGGTTCGATCCACGCGGCCAACTCGACGAAACCGCCGAGCCGCTGACCGAAGAGATCCCGCCCCCACGACCAGTGCCCCCGGTGTTCGACAAGCCGATCAACGGCGATGTCGCGCTGCTGCTCCACGACGATGATTGCGACCCCGGCAGCCTCGATCTCGCCGGATGCACCGTGCGCGCAGTGGCCGGTCTCGCCATGCCGGCGCCGCGCGCGACACGTGGCGTCGCCCCGCCGGTTGCCGCATTCGCCCATGGCGCGGTCGAGGATGCGCTGTGCCGCGCAGAGCGCCGGTTCGGCGTCGCGGCGGTGCGGCTCGACGACAGTGCGGACATTGCCGCCTGGGCGTCCGGGCACGATCTGCCGGTGATCACACCCTACGCACCGGTCGGCCCGGTCGCCGATGCGCTCGCGGTTCTGCCAACGCCACCCCGCGCGGTGCCGCGCGGCTGGGATCGCCATTTCTGGCCCCACGCCACCAAAGGGTTCTTCCAACTGCGCCAACACATCCCGGCTTATCTGGCCAGCGCACCGATGGGCTCCTGATATTCTGCTTCATTTCCGAGATTTTTCGCAGCCATCCGCGACTGACACGGCGGGTCGGCGCGATCCGTCAGGGACTCGAACGACAATTTTAGGAAACGATCGCCACCAACGACGATTTGAGTTGCCGCGATGCCGGCGGTTTGGCAGCTTGCGACCATGAAAGACCCGATCGGCTTTCTGGCATCCCGCGCCGGGCGCTATTCCGGTCCCGGCGTCGCGCACGACACGCGGGCGTTCACCGGTGTTCTGATCATCGATCCGCCGCTGAACCCGGCCAATCTGAGCTACCGGTTCACCGCAACCACCAGCGATGGCGAATTGCTGCACACCGAAATCGCCTGCCTCGGCCGCAACCAGGCGGACGAGATCGAAATCGTCCACATCAGCAACAATATCCCCGGCCTCCAACATTTCCAGCTCGCGCAATCCGGCAATCACGATCTGGTCCTGCACCACGGCAATCTGGCCGATCCGCAATCGTTCCGCGAAATCGTGCACCTGGCGTTCTCGAGCGAAACCACAGCCCGGCTGAGCTACGATTGGGCCGGCCCAGGAGAGGCAATCGTGCCGCAAAGCTGGGTCGAACTGGTGAAAGATTCCCCGTGAGCGGCGAACAACGCGTCTTTCCCACCCTGCGCATCACCAATGAAGCGAAAGCCCGCCAATTCTATCTCGACTCGCTCGGCTTCACGCTGGACTGGGAGCACCGCTTCGCGCCCCACTATCCGGTGTTCATGCAAATCTCGAAAGAAGGCCTCGCGATCCGCCTGTCAGCCCATGAGGGAGACGGCGCCGTCGGCGGCAACGCGCATCTCGACGTCGCGGACGTCGACGCCTGGTATCGCGACGCCACCGCGCACGGCGTAACAACAAGCCGGCCACCGGCCGATCAACCCTGGGGTGTGCGCGACGTGCGGTTCCGCGATCCGGATGGCAATCAGCTGGTGGTGGCGACGCGCCGGGGCGCCTGAGGCTTGGGGAGTAAAGAAGGCGAGGGGCTCTCCCTCCGGAGCCATTCCAGCGATGAAGAGCATCGCTGGAACCTTCGGCTGCTCCGCCCTTAGTGGGGGTCGAGGGGGCAAAGCCCCCCCCCCGCCTTCCTTACTTCCCACGCCCCGCGCCCGTGCGTCACACCACCATTGTACCGCCGTCGATGGCGAGGATCTGGCCGGTAATGTGGCCGGAGGCTGCCGAGCAGAACAGCAGGGCGGCGCCTTTCATGTCGTCGTTATTGCCGAGTTTGCCGAGCGGCGTGTGGTGCAGAACCTGTGTTTCGAACTGGCCGAGAATGCCTTTGGTCATTTTCGAGGGGAAGAACCCGGGGGCGATGGCATTGACCGTAATGTTGTGCGGCCCCCATTCGGCCGCGAGCGCGCGGGTCAGGTTCACCACCGCGCCTTTCGATGTGTTATAGGGGATGGTGCCGGTAATATCCGGGTGGTGCCCGCGCAGCCCGGCGATCGAGGCGATGTTGAGGATTTTGCCGGCGCGGCGGGGGATCATCGAGCGGCGGGCGATCTCCTGGGTCAGGAAGAACAGATTATTGACGTTGAGGTTCATCACCCGCGCCCAGGCTTCCGGCGTGACATCGGCGGCGGGCGCGCCCCAGGTGGCGCCGGCGTTGTTGACCAGGATATCGACCTCGCTGTGCAAGGCGAGCACGGCATCGGCCAGCGCTTTCGGCCCTTCTGGCTTGCCGAGATCGACGATATGCGCGGTCGCGGCGATGCCTTTGCTCGCCAGGTGGCGCACCGCCTCGTCCAGTTCATCGGCCTTGCGGGCGGAAATCGCGATTTTGGCGCCGTATTCGCCCAGCGCCTCGGCGATCTGCAGCCCCAGCCCGCGGGAGCCGCCGGTGATCAGGGCGCGTTTGCCGGTCAGGTCGAACAGGGATTTCAGTGCGGTCATTTCGTTTCCTCGGTTTGTTTTCCGCCCCCCTCTTGGGACGCATATTGACGGGCGCGATACGCTCCTATCCTATAGCGTTCAAGTCCTGGCGTGAACCGGGGCGCCCATTCGGAGGAAACGAATCATGAGTGCCGCCCAAGCGCCGTTTCAGTATCAGTTGTTGATCAAACAGATCCTGAAAATGCCGATCGCGCAGGCCAGCCGGCGGCAGATCGTGTATCGCGGCGACCTGCGCTTCACCTATCCGCAGTTCGTCGAGCGGGTGCACCGGCTCGGCGGCGCGCTGGCGGCGCTGGGGGCCGGCATGGGCAGCCGCGTTGCCGTGATGGATTGGGACAGTCACCGCTATCTCGAATCCTATTTTGCGGTGCCGATGCTGGGATCGGTGCTGATGATGGTCAACATCCGGCTCAGCCCCGACCAGATCGCCTACACGATCGATCATTCCGGTGCCGAAATTCTTCTGGTCAACGTCGATTTCCTGCCGGTGCTCGATGCGATCCGCGATCGATTGCCGAACTTGCGCGAAGTCGTGGTGATGAGCGATGCCGCATCGCCGCCCGCGGTGGCCGGCAGCGCGGGCGATTACGAAACCCTGCTCGCGGCGGCGCCGGCCCATCGGGACTTCCCCGATTTCGATGAAAACACCCAGGCCACCACCTTCTACACCACCGGCACCACCGGCCTGCCCAAGGGCGTGATGTTCAGCCACCGCCAATTGGTGCTCCACACCCTCGCCCTGATGTCGACCCTGATGATGGCCGGCCTGAACGGGCGGATTTCGCGCGAAGACGTCTATATGCCCCTCACCCCGATGTTTCATGTCCACGCCTGGGGGTTTCCCTATGTCGCGACCATGATGGGGATGCAGCAGGTCTATATCGGGCGGTTCCTGCCGGACATGGTGTGCCATCTGCTGCGGACCGAGCTTGTCACCGTGTCACATTGTGTGCCGACCATCATGCACATGATCCTGAATGCGCCGGCGGCGAAGGATATCGATCTCACCGGCTGGCGCGTGATCATCGGGGGCTCCGCCTTGCCGCGCGCGCTGTGCGAGGCGGCACTTGCACGCGGCGTCGATATCTATGCCGCCTACGGCATGTCGGAAACCTGCCCGATCATGACGATGACGCAACTGCGCGGCGATATTCTCGATACCGAAGCCGATCGCCCCGAGGCCGAAATCCGCATGCGCCTGTCGGCCGGCATGCCTGGCGTGCTGTGCGAGGTGCGGGTGGTCGATGAAGCGATGAACGATGTGCCGCACGATGGCGCCTCGGTCGGTGAGGTGGTCGCCCGGTCGCCCTGCCTGACGCCGGGTTACGCCGGCAATGCCGAGGCCTCGGCGGCGCTGTGGCGCGGTGGCTGGCTGCATACCGGCGATATCGGCACCATGGATCGCGATGGGTTTCTGCGCATCGTCGATCGGGTCAAGGATGTCATCAAAACCGGCGGTGAATGGATTTCCTCGATCGGGCTCGAGGATATCGTGCTGACCCATCCCGCGATTTCCGAGGTCGCGGTGGTCGGCATCGCCGATGATCGCTGGGGCGAACGCCCGGTCGCCTTCGTGGTCGCCAAGCCCGATCGGCTGGTCGATGAGGAAGCGGTGCGCGCGCATGTGCGCGCGCATGCCGATGCCGGTGCCATTTCCCGCTTCGCCGTGCCCGACCGCATCATCGTGGTCGATGCGCTCGATAAAACCTCGGTCGGCAAGCTCGACAAGAAAGTGATGCGGACCAAAGCCACCGCGATGATCACGCCGGCCAGCGTCTGACCGGCGTGCAACCCTCGGGTTCGTGACCGGGGGTTGCCATTGCGGCCGGTTGGGGCGCATTCAGAACATGACCGTATAGTGTAAACGATACCAAGACGAAAGTAATCAATGTCCATGAAGCTGCATGAGGTCCGCGTCCATCCTTCGAAATCGCTGCTCAAGCGTGACGATCAACTGGCGTGGAAAATCGCCGGTGTCGCGGCGGACAAGGTGGCGGTGGAAAAAGACGTCACCGCCATGATCATCAACCGCATCATCGACAACGCCGCGGTCGCGATCGCCTCGATCAATCGCGGCCCGGTGGTCTCGGCACGCGGCATGGCGCTCGGCCATACCAAGCGCGGCGGTGCGACGCTGTTCGGCCTGCCCGGCCGCAAGACGGTCAGCCCCGAATGGGCCGCCTGGGCCAACGGCACCGCGGTGCGCGAACTCGATTATCACGACACGTTTCTCGCCGCCGATTATTCGCATCCCGGCGATAACATTCCGCCGATCCTCGCGGTCGCGCAGGCGATGGAGCGCACCGGGCGCGACCTGATCCGCGGCATCGCCACCGGCTATGAAATCCAGATCGATCTGGTCAAGGCGATCTGCCTGCATGAATGGAAAAAAGACCATATCGCGCATCTGGCACCGGCCCAGGCGGCCGGCATCGGCGCGCTGCTCGGCCTGAAGCAGGAGGTGATCTTTCAGGCGGTGCAGCAGGCGGTGCATGTCAGCTTCACCACCCGCCAGTCGCGCAAGGGCGAAATCAGCTCCTGGAAAGCGTTCGCCCCCGCCCATGCCGGCAAGCTCGCGATCGAGGCGGTCGATCGCGCGATGCGCGGCGAAGGCGCGCCGAGCCCGGTGTATGAAGGCGAGGACAGCGTGATCGCCTGGATGCTCGGCGGCAAGAACGCGGTGTATCACGTGCCGCTGCCCGATAAAGGCGAGCCGAAACGCGCGATCATGGACAGCTACACCAAAGAGCATTCGGCCGAATACCAGAGCCAGGCGCTGATCGACCTCGCGTTCCGGATGCGTGAAAGCATCGAGGATTTCAACGCGATCAAAAAAATCATCATCTACACCTCGCATCACACCCATTACGTGATCGGCACGGGTGCCAACGATCCGCAGAAAATGGACCCGAAAGCCTCGCGCGAAACGCTCGATCATTCGATCATGTATATCGTTGCGGTGGCATTGCAGGATGGCAGCTGGAGCCATGTCGACAGCTACGCGCCGCAGCGCGCCCAGCGGGCCGATACGGTGGCCCTGTGGCACAAGATCGAAACCCGCGAAGACAAGGAATGGACGCGAAGGTATCACACGTCCGACCCCAGCGAAAAGGCGTTCGGCGGGCGAATCGAAATCCAGTTCAAGAACGGCAAGACGCTGATCGATGAAATGGCCGTCGCCAACGCCCATTCGCTCGGCGCCCGGCCGTTCGGCCGGCCGGATTACATCAATAAATTCGAGATGCTGACATCGGGCGTCATCTCGCCGCGCGAATCCGCGCGGTTTCTCGATGCGGTGCAGGACTTGCCGAAACTCCCCGCGGGCGAGCTCGATCGTTTGAACGTGGCCGTGCCCGGCGGGGCCTTGCTCGAAAGCAAGCCGGGCATTTTCTGAGCGCCGCACCCCGCTCCATCAGGTGACTGAAAGGATGATGCAATGAACGAGGCGGTTTTGCCAAAGCCGAAAAAATCGGTCGCCCTGTCAGGGGTGGCCGCCGGCAACACGGCGTTGTGCAGCGTCGGGCGCACCGGCAATGATCTGCATTATCGCGGCTACGATATTCTCGATGTGGCGGAGAGCTGCACCTTCGAGGAAATCGCCCATCTTCTCGTGCACGGCACGCTACCGAACCAGGCGGAGTTGCGGGCCTATCAGGCGAAGCTCATGCAGTTGCGCGGCATTCCGGCCGCGGTGCGCCGCGTGCTCGAGGCGATACCGGCCGCCGCCCACCCGATGGATGTGATGCGCAGCGCGGTCTCCGCCCTCGGCTGCGTGCTGCCCGAAGCGCATGACCGCCATCCGGCCGGCGCGCGCGACATCGCGGACCGGTTGATGGCCTCGCTCGGCTCGATGCTGCTTTATTGGTATCACTACGCGACCAACGGAAAGCGGATCGATGTCGAAACGGATGACGTCTCGATCGGCGGCCATTTCCTGCATCTGCTGCACGGCAAGGCGCCGGACGAACTCTGGGTGCGCGCGATGCACACCTCGCTGATCCTCTATGCCGAACACGAGTTCAATGCCTCGACCTTCGCGGCACGCGTCGTCGCCGGCACCGGGTCGGATATGTATTCCGCAATCACCGCCGGCATCGGCGCCCTGCGCGGCCCCAAGCACGGCGGTGCCAATGAAGCGGCGTTCGACATCCAGAAACGCTATGCAACGCCCGATCAGGCGGAAGCCGATATCCGCCGCCGCGTCGAAGCGCGCGAGGTGGTGATCGGCTTCGGCCATCCGGTCTACACTGTGTCCGACCCGCGCAACGAGGTGATCAAGCGCGTCGCCCGCACGCTCTCCGAACACGCCGGCGCACCCCGCATGTTTTCGATCGCTGAGCGCATCGAAAGCGTGATGCACGACGCCAAGAAAATGTTTCCCAATCTCGATTGGTTCAGCGCGGTGTCCTACCACATGATGGGCGTGCCGACCGCCATGTTCACGCCGCTGTTCGTCATCTCCCGCACATCGGGCTGGAGCGCGCACGTGATCGAACAGCGGATCGACAACAAGATCATCCGGCCCTCGGCCAACTACACCGGCCCGGAAGATCTGCAATTCGTTCCGATCGATCAACGGCATTGAGGAGGGCAGCATGACCTATTTACGGGCCGACGATCTGCCCCACCGCCCGGCGGGCGAGCGGTTTCGCGCCTTGCTCGACCGTCCCGGCATTCTGCGCATCCCCGGCGCGCACAACGGCCTCGCCGCGCGCCAGGCGATGCGCGCGGGGTTCGAAGCGTGCTATCTCTCCGGTGCGGCGATGACTGCCTCGATGGGCCTGCCCGATCTCGGCATCATCACCGTCGATGAAGTGTGTTTCTTCGTCCGCCAGGCGGCGCGCGCATCGGGCCTGCCGGTCCTGGTCGATGGCGACACCGGCTATGGCGAGGCGCTCAACGTGATGCACATGGTGCGCAGCTTCGAGGATGCGGGTGCCGCTGCCGTGCATATCGAAGACCAGTTGCTGCCGAAAAAATGCGGTCATCTGAACGATAAAAAACTCGCGACCCCGCATGACATGGCAGCCAAGGTCGCCGCCGCCGCCCACGCCCGCCGCCACCTCTACGTCATCGCCCGCACCGATGCCGCGGCGAGCGAAGGGATCGACGGCGCGGTGGCACGCGCGAAGCTCTATGTCGAAGCCGGCGCCGATGCGATCTTTCCCGAAGCCCTGCACAGCGCCGAGATGTTCCGCGAATTCGCCCGCCGCATGCCCGGCGTGCCGCTGCTCGCCAACATGACCGAATTCGGCCACACCCCGTTCTTCACCGCCGCCGAATTCGAGGCGATGGGGTTTCGCATGGTGATGTGGCCGGTCACCTCCCTGCGCGTCTCGGCCAAGGCGGTCGGCAGACTCTACGACGCGATCAAGCAGGACGACGGCGCGCAGAACTGCGTCGAAGCGATGCAGACCCGCGCCGAGCTTTACGAAACGATCGACTACGCCGGTTTCGAGGCGCTGGACGCCACGATCGTCAAGACAATCGTGCCGCAAGGAATGCCGCAGGCCTGAACAAGGACAGCATCATGGACGCCGTGACGGAGATTGACCCGACCAGCCCATTTGAATTGTCCGAGGCACAGCGCGCGATCGCCGAGATGGCCCGCGCTTTCGCGGATGCCCGGCTCGCACCGCACGCGCTCGATTGGGATGAGCGGAAAATCTTCCCGCTCGACGTCATCCGTGAAACCGCATCGCTCGGCATGGGCGGCATCTACGTGCGCGAAGCCAGCGGCGGCAGCGGCCTGACCCGGCTCGACGCCGCGCTGATTTTCGAGGCGCTGGCCACCGGCTGCCCGGCCATCGCCGCCTATATCTCGATCCATAACATGGTCGCCTGGATGATCGACCGCTACGGCGATCAATCCCAGCGCGACCGCTTCCTGCCCGACCTGGTCAGCATGAAAACGCTCGCGAGCTATTGCCTGACCGAGCCCGCCTCCGGCTCCGATGCGGCGGCACTCACCACGCGGGCACAGCCCGTCGGCGGTGAGTATGTGCTCGACGGTACCAAGCAATTCATCTCGGGCGCCGGCGAGACCGATCTCTATCTGATCATGGCGCGCACCGGCGGCAGCGGCGCCGGCGGCGTTTCGTGCTTCATCGTGCCGCGCGATGCCGCCGGCCTGTCGTTCGGTGCCAACGAGCGCAAAATGGGCTGGAACGCCCAGCCAACCCGCCAGGTGGTGCTCGATGCGGTGCGCGTGCCGGCCGCCAACCGGCTCGGCGGGGTGGGTGAGGGGTTCCGCATCGCCATGAGCGGTCTCGATGGCGGGCGGCTGAACATCGGCGCCTGTTCGCTCGGCGGTGCCCAGAAGGCGCTGGAGGCAACCATTGCCTACATGAAACAACGTACCGCCTTCGGCAAACGGCTCGATGAATTCCAGGCGCTGCAGTTCCGCCTCGCGGACATGGCAACCGAACTCGAAGCCGCGCGCGTCTTCCTGTGGTACGCCGCCGCAGCGCTCGACCGCCGCGCGCCCAACGCAACGTCGCTGTGCGCCATGGCCAAGCGCGTCGCGACCGATACCGGTTTTGATGTTGCCAATCAGGCGCTGCAACTGCACGGCGGCTACGGCTATCTGACCGATTACGGCATCGAAAAGATCGTGCGCGATCTGCGCGTGCATCAAATCCTGGAAGGCACCAACGAGATCATGCGCCTGATCGTCGCGCGCGGCCTGATCGCGGACCGATGATGGATGCGCCGGACGTTCTGATCCGCACCGAAGGCCGGTGGGGCCACATCACGCTCAACCGCCCGCGCGCCCTCAACGCCCTCAGCTATGAAATGTGCTGCGCGATCGACGATGCGCTCGCCGCCTGGCGTAGCGATGCCACGATCATCGGCGTGCTGATCGATGGCGCCGGTGAGCGCGGCTTCTGCGCCGGCGGCGACATTCGCGCGCTGTACCAGGCCGCCATCGGCGGCGACGCCGCATCGTCGGATATTTTTTTCGCCCGTGAATACCGGCTGAATGCGCGGATCGCGAATTTCCCCAAACCCTATGTCGCCCTGATGGACGGCATCACCATGGGCGGCGGCGTCGGCCTGTCGGCGCACGGGTCGCACCGCATCGTCACCGAACGTACCATACTCGCCATGCCGGAAGTCGGCATCGGCTTCATCCCGGATGTCGGCGCCACCCATCTGCTCGGCCGCGTGCCCGATCAACTCGGCACCCATGTCGCCCTGACGGCAATGCGCCTCAGCCCAGCGGATGCATTGGCGATCGACCTCGCCGATCATCAAATCCCCGCATCCCGCCTCGATGATCTGCGCCAAGATATCTTCGCGAGCGACACAATCACCGAACTCGACCCGATCATCCACCGGTACGCCACCCTTCCAGCGCCCAGCGCCCTGCTCGCCCAGCGCGCCTGGATAAAAAAATGTTATCAACGTGAATCGATAACCGAAATCCTCCATCACCTGGGCACCGCCGGCCCCGCCGCCGCAGCAGCCGCCACGATCATCGCCGCCCAGTCGCCAACCGCGGTTCGCCTCGCCCTGCGTGCGTTGCGCGAGGCCCGCGCCTTCGGCACGCTCGAACCCTGTCTGCAACAGGAATATCGCCTCGCGGTGCGCTGCACCCGCGCGCATGATTTCATCGAAGGCGTTCGCGCCGCCGTGGTCGACAAGGATCGCAACCCGCAGTGGCAGCCGCGCTCCGACCACGACATCGACGACGCCACGATCGATGAATATTTCGCGCCGCTCGGTGCCGCGGAGCTGCAGTTCGACTAACAAAAATACGGGAGAACATCATGTCCATCATCGGCTTCATCGGCTTGGGCAACATGGGCGGGCCGATGGCGGCAAATCTGGTGCGCGCCGGCCATCGTGTCCAGGGCTACGATCTGGTGCCCGCCGCCTGCACAACCGCGGCAGCCCAAGGTGTGCGCATCATGCCCGATCTCCGCACCACCGCCGCCGGCTGCGATGCGGTCATCACCATGCTCCCCGCCGGTGCCGCGGTGCGTGCGCTCTACGACGATCCGTCCGGGATTCTCGAGACCGCGCCTGAAACCTGTCTGATGATCGATTGTTCGACCATCGATGTCGAATCCGCCTGCGCCGCCCACGCCATGGCGCAGCAATCCGGCCGGCAAGCGATCGATGCACCGGTCTCCGGCGGCGTCGGCGGCGCGGTGGCGGGAACCCTCACCTTCATGGCCGGCGGCACCCAAGCCGCCTTCGCCGCGGCGCAGCCCTTGCTCGCGGTCATGGGCGCGCGCGTCGTCCATTGCGGTGCGGCCGGCGCCGGCCAGGCCGCGAAAATCTGCAATAACATGATCCTCGGCATTTCCATGATCGGCGTCAGCGAGGCGTTCGCCCTGGCCGACCGCCTCGGCCTCGCCCGCCAGGCGCTGTTCGATGTCGCATCCACCGCATCGGGCCAGTGCTGGTCGCTCACCAGCTATTGCCCGGTGCCCGGTCCGGTGCCCGCCAGTCCGGCCAATCACGGCTACCGCCCGGGATTTTCCGCGGGCCTGATGCTGAAGGACCTGCAACTGTCGCAAACCGCCGCCGCCCAATCCGGCGCGGTGACCGAACTCGGCGCCCACGCCGCACGCATGTATCAGGCATTTGCCGAATCCGGTCACGCGCAGGATGATTTCTCCGCGATTTTCCGCATGATCGCGGAACGGTCCGCGTCATGACCGACTTCGCCGCGGCAAGGCAATTCCTGCTCGACCATCGCACCGATTACGAAACCGCCTACGCGGGCTTCCAACCCCCGGCGCCCGTGCCGTTCAATTGGGCGCTGGACTGGTTCGATGCCGTGCTGGCGACCGACGCTGCGCTGCGCGACCGTCCCGCCCTGCTGATCGACGATCCATCGAGCGGCGAGCAACTCAGCGTCAGCTTCAGCGCCATGGCGGCGCGCTCCAACCAGGCCGCGAACTTCCTGCGCAGCCTCGGCGTTGCGCGCGGCGACCGCATCCTGCTGCTGCTCGGGAACATCGCACCACTCTGGGAATTGATGCTCGCCGCCATGAAACTCGGCGCCGTCGTCATCCCCGCCACAATGCTGCTCACCGCCGAGGAATTGCGCGACCGCGTCGCGCGCGGCGGCGGCCGCTTCGTGGTCACCACGCCCGATCAGGTCGAAAAATACGATGGTCTGGGCTTGAACACCGTCAACATCGTGGTCGATGGCAACGACCGCCCCGGCTGGACACCCTACGCACCGCAGGCCCACGCAACCAGCCTCGCCCCCGCCGGCGCAACCCAGGCCGATGACCCGCTGCTGCTCTATTTCACCTCTGGCACCACCGCCAAACCGAAACTCGTTCTGCATTCGCATTATTCCTACCCGGTCGGCAGCCTCTCGACGATGTATTGGATTGGCCTACAACCCGGCGATATCCATCTGAACATCTCCTCGCCCGGCTGGGCGAAACACGCGTGGAGCAGTTTCTTCGCGCCCTGGAGCGCCGGTGCCACCATCTGCATCGTCCGTCAGGCGAAATTCGATGCGCCCGCCCTGCTCGCCGCCATCGCGCGCTGCGCCGTCACCACGCTCTGCGCCCCGCCCACGGTCTGGCGCCATCTGGTCCAGCACGATCTGCGCGCCCATCCCAACCGCCTGCGTGAGATCGTCAGCGCCGGCGAGCCGCTCAACCCCGAAATCATCGAACAGATCCGCGCTGCCTGGGGCATCACCATCCGCGACGGCTACGGCCAGACCGAAACCACCGCGCAGATCGGCAATCCCCCCGGCGCGCTGCTCAAACCCGGCGCCATGGGCCGCCCGTTGCCCGGCTATCGTGTCGCTTTGCACGACGGTGCCGATGGTGTGGTGGGCGAGGGCGAGGTCACCTTGGTCTGCACCCCATCCCGCCCGCTCGGCCTGATGCGCGGCTACCTCGACCCCGCAACCACCAGCCTGTTCGGCGCTGACCAGCCCTGGTACCGCACCGGCGATGTCGCAACCATCGATGCCGATGGCTACCTCACCTTCGTCGGCCGCGCCGATGATGTGTTCAAATCATCGGACTACCGGATCAGCCCGTTCGAACTCGAAAGCGTCCTGATCGAACACCCAGCCGTCGCGGAAGCCGCCGTCGTGCCCCGGCCGGATGACGTCCGCCTCGCGGTCCCCGTTGCCTATGTCTCGCTGATCGCCGGCGCCCCGGCCGATGCCGCCACTGCCCGCTCGATCTTCGCTCATCTGCAATCCCGCGTCGCGCCGTTCAAACGCATCCGCGCGCTGGTGTTCGTCGATGATCTGCCCAAAACCATCTCGGGCAAAATCCGCCGCGTCCAGCTCCGCGCGGACGAGGTCAGCGGCACTTCGACGGGCATCCGATTCGACGAAGCCATCCTCACCGCCCCACGCGGAGCCATCCCATGAACCTCACCGGCAAAACCGCCCTGGTCACCGGCGGCGGCTCCGGTCTCGGCGAAGCCACCGTCGCCATGCTCGTATCCGCCGGCGCCCGCGTCCTGATCGCCGATATCGACGATGCCAAGGGCCGCGCCACCGCCGCCCGCTTCGCCGCCGCCGCCCGGTTTCACCACACCGATGTCGCGCGCGAGGACGAGGCGGCGGCGGCCATCGCCGAAGCCACCGCCGCCTTCGGGGCGCTGCACATCCTGGTCAACTGCGCCGGCATCGCCCCCGGCGAACGCGTGCTGGGGCGCGACGCCCCGCACGATCTGGCGCGCTTCACCCGCGCCGTCACGATCAATCTGATCGGCACGTTCAACATGATCCGCCTCGCCGCCGCCGGCATGGCGGACAATCCACCGGATGAATCCGGCACACGCGGCCTGATCGTCAACACCGCCTCGATCGCCGCGTTCGACGGTCAGATCGGCCAGGCCGCCTATGCCGCCTCCAAGGCCGGCGTCGTCGGCATGACCCTGCCGATCGCGCGCGAACTCGCCCGCTCCGCCATCCGGGTGATGACGATCGCCCCCGGCCTGTTCGCAACGCCCATGATGGCAGGCCTGCCCGCCGCGGTGCAGGACTCGTTGGGCAGTTCGGTCCCGTTCCCGTCGCGCCTCGGCCAACCCGCCGAATTCGCGTCCCTGGTCCGCCATATCTGCGAGAACGACATGCTGAACGGCGAGACCATCCGCCTCGACGGCGCCTTGCGCATGCCGCCACGCTGATCCCGGCTTGCGTATCCGCGCGACCGAAGCTATGACCGCCCGATCAAGTGGGCGCGTAGCTCAGCGGTAGAGCATCGCCTTGACATGGCGGGGGTCACAGGTTCAATCCCTGTCGCGCCCACCAATCTAATCAATGGGTTAGGTTGGTTCCTCGCGGACTAAACGGCCTCGGTTTTACGCCATAGCTACAGGCGGCAGTAAATCGAGGGGGTGAAAGACCGGATTATCTCGTTGTCGTGATGCTGGCGGCACGGTGATCGAGCGTTAGCGGTCGCGGCGGGGTGAATGGCCGGGCAAGCGGTCTGCCGTGTAGTTGGTGTAGGTTCTCCCCATATAGACCGTCTAGAAATGAGGTATGCATATATGCATAGGCTCTGCGGCATACGTGCAATATGGTCCAAACCTACACAACATACATCAGCGCCATACTTGCTGCCCTATTTTTCGGCGATAACTGGCGGGTTTCTGCCGTTTCTCGATCCATGACGCAAAATCCCTGTTTTTGACACGTCATGCATTAGACGCATAGCGTTAATGTTGCGGTTTTTGATGGCTGGAATGGTAGTTTAGAAAACGTCTCGTTATCGCTATCCCGACGCCACGCCGGGCCCGTCAGGTCGAGGCGCGGGCATTGGTTGCGGTGGCGCTGGTCGAGTTCGAGGCGAGGTCGATCGCCACCACGCTATGCCGGCGATGGCTGTCACGGGACGTGCCAGGTCGTGACGGAGTATTCGCTGCGATAATGGGGGGCACCCATGGTGGCGCCGTTTCTGCTCCACATAAAAAATGGGTCGCGAGCAAGCAAATGTTGCGCTAACCTAAACCTATGCATCCGCCCCTAGACATACGAATAATCGGCGACCTGTCCGCTCCCGATTGGTGGAGCATTGGACTCACCACGTCAGCCGGCATCTTAGGCGCAATCATCGGAGCGCTTGTTTCGTATCTTGTGGCTCGGCAAACGGCGAGAGAAAGTCGCCAAGCGGAACAGGCGGCACGGCGGTCAGCGGAAGAAGAGGCGACCTACCGCGTCGGATTAAAACT
Organism: Acidiphilium sp. 34-64-41; assembly: GCF_002282635.1. Classification (NCBI taxonomy): domain Bacteria; kingdom Pseudomonadati; phylum Pseudomonadota; class Alphaproteobacteria; order Acetobacterales; family Acidocellaceae; genus Acidiphilium; species Acidiphilium sp. 34-64-41. Next base: position 54,673 of record NZ_NCJX01000014.1, read on the forward strand.
CATGGAGATCATGAACGCAGCGGCGGGTTACCACCTAGCAGCCGAACGGAGCATTGCTGACAACAATGCATCAGAGGTTTGGCTCACAATGCAAGCATTCTCAGGAAAAGCCAAGGATATAACTTTTGAAAGTAATGAGTTGGTTGCATTTTGGAAGGGCCGCCAATTTGAGTATATTACAAGAATAGAATTTTTGATAAACTCCTATAATTCCATGATTTATTCTGTTGAAGAGTATGGGATGCAGCGCAACAATTTAATGAATAAATTAAAGCCAGATACAATGCAGGGATTAGTCGGAAGGGTTTTTTTGACAGAGGAACAGTTACGTAATCTAAACCCAGAAATTTCCGCTGTGCGCGATCTTGCAATGAAAGTGCGGGACGCAATGAAAGATGTCCATGAACAAGCCGCCGCAGCCGTAGATGATTTCAAGTCAATTGTTCGAAAATATTTTGGCGATAGTAATTTTCCCGTTCCGGTTCGAATGAAATAGTATGATATACAAAAAGCCACAATTATCGCATTACGAGCCACAATTCGCGCAACAAACATCCGCGCAATGTTTTACAAGCCGCAGCTTGGTCGCCCAGCAGCGCGCGCCGCATCCGTGCCAGATCGCCGCTGTCGGCTTCGGCGTCGCGCAGTTCATGCAACGCCAAGCGAGCAGCAACGCGGCGGCTGGGGGCTATCAGGGGATTCTCGGCATCGGCGCGGAGTTCTGCCAGCTTGGCGGGGTCGAGGGTGTCACGGAACCCTTGCTCAGACATGGCTTTTTCCGCCATTGGAGACGCGCACGGTGTGTGCGATGCCGCTGTCCAGCTTCTCATCCGTGACAGGCGCAACAAACCCCCGCACCCTCCCGCCATCCTGACGCCATTGCGACGGCTTCCAGGCGGTGCCAGCGAGCAGCTTGCTATCTCCGGCCCATCGATACCCCGTAAAGCCGGAACCGTCCTGCACCCCGCTACCAGGGCCGGGAGTGCCACCCTGCCTTGCCCGGTGGCAGCCACGATGACGCGGGCGATCATGGCGACGGCGTTCGATCTTGGATCAGGCATTGCGGGCAGTGGCGGCACGCATCTGCGCTTTCACCACGCCCCTCGGTGCTCCGGCCTCCGGGTCATCGAGCGGGGCGGTGCTAATCAGCGCCTCGAGCTCCTACACGGCGACGGCGACCAGATGGGCGGCACGGTCGGGTTGCGCCTTGACGTCCGCGGCCAGCGTCCTCCATTTCGCATCAAGCGTGCGGATCGCTGCATCATGGTATCGGCGCGCGGCGACAATGCGAGCGCGAAGCTCAGTGATGTCCATTCAAATCTCCTTCAACACCCGCGCGCGGCGGTAATTCTCTCGATCGCATGGCGCGTTTTGCCCTCACCATTTCGAGCCTCGCATTTTTCAACCGCACCATGCGGGCGTGCGCCTCCACGGCATCCGGTCCCATCGCCACTCGCTCCCGGTGCGCTGCCCATCGCTTGTTTATGCGGGCGCGTTGCTTTTCGGGTGACGTGTCGAGGGGCTTGCCAGGCGAGCCATTGCCCGGCCCCTGTCCCGGCCCGCACCCTCGGCCTTTTCTCCGGTGCGCCGCCATCAGTAGGCCGCTGCGTTCGTTTGCAACGCCACCCGCGCCGATGTCTGGTTGCGGATTGTGACTTGCTGCGCCCTCGCCGGTTTCTGACGGCGTAGCGTCTCTACAAGGCGTTCTACCTTGGCAGGGAGGCCAGCAGGGCCACCAGAGAGCGCGGCGGTGGCTTGTGCCCGCGATACCACGTCAGTCCCTTCCTCCCGGCTCATGGCGGCGATCACGCTCGTCATCGTCGCCTTGTTGTTCAAATCCAGCGGCGTATTTGCCCCGATGCCGGACCAGCGCGAAACCCGCCTGATATATTCCGGGTCATTCTTACCGTGCCCGTTCCAGATCGGGATGATCGAGGCCAGCGTATCGGCCTGACGCTTCGTCGGGTACTGGCGAAGCAGCGCCGCGCCGGCCTGAATCCCCTGTTTGGTCGTACCGAAGTGTTCCAGCTTGCCGCCCGGCATGAGGTCGAGGGGGTTGTTGTGGACGCGCCACTTCGGCGGCACTGGCGACAACGGCACCCAAGGCAGATGCTTTTTCGACCAGGCGTTAAGGAACCTCTGAACAGCGCAATTTTTCCCTTTCGTTCGTTCGTAGGACGGATGGTAGGCCGGTAGCGGCTGTGTTGGGCTGCCTGACGTCCGAA